>CAYWQQ010000041.1:0-3008 GCA_964461005.1 uncultured Muribaculaceae bacterium | reverse complement strand
TAAGTCATTCCACTTTGAATTTTGGTAATTGTAATATAACTTATACCATTAGTTATGAGGTAAATGGCATAAAAAGATATCTTTATTACATAATTAATATATTATAAAAAAAGTAAGAAAACTTGCTTTTTTTTTATTCTTTTGTATTTCTACTGACAAATATTATAATTAAAAAACCAACAATAAAACTTATTATACTCAATATCATATCAAAACCTTGAGGTAAACCAGGATATATTTCCATTAATGAACCTAAAACAAAACCTAAAATTAATAGATATGTCTTACGAGGATATTTTTCAAAACATCTTTCAACTAATTTTAAAATTAAGATTGTACCAAGAAATAGTCCAAGACATAAACTAACTAAGTAATCAATTTGAAATTTGTTAATTGCTTCAATTGTTAATTCATATAGTCCTAAAGTTAATAGAAAAGCTGATGTACTCATCCCTGGTAAAACAAAAGCTACAGCTGTAATAAAACCTGCTACAAATAAGAATAAATAATTAATCCAGCCACTTAAAGTACTAAAATCAACTATACTTGATTTACTCAATGAAATTAAAAATAAAAATGAAAAACCAATTAATAAAAAGATTAAATCTTTATAAGATTTTTCCTTAACAATAGTTTTCTTATATATAAAAGGAACACTACCAAAAATCATACCAATAAATAGATATATAATGGGGAAATAATAATTATCCATCAGTGAACCCATAAATTTACTTACTAAAATAAAACCAATTAATGCACCAAAAGCTAATTTACTTAAAAAGAAAAAATTAGCTTTTATATCATCAAAAAAACTACTACAGGCTTTAATCATTTTATGATATACACCTAATACTAACGCTGTTGTTCCTCCACCCATACCTGGAATCAATGTGGAAATACCAATAAATATTCCTTTAATAACATGAATTAAACTTTTCATAATTACCTCTTCTATCTTAATAAATTATAACATTTATAATAAAATAAAAAAACTTATTTCTAAGTTTTTTTTCATTTGGTATCCTGGCAGGGATTCGAACCCCGGACCGATGCCTTAGAAGGGCATTGCTCTATCCAGCTGAGCTACCAGGACAGTTAATGTGTAAATTAATACACACTGATTATATAACAATTATTTTAATTATTCAAGATTATTTTCTTGACAAATATCTACCATCAGTTGAAGAAATCACAATTGTTTCTCCTTCTCCAACAAATAATGGAACTTTCACTGTTAATCCTGTATTTACTACAGCATCTTTCATAGCACCAGTAGCAGTATTACCTTTTACAGCTGCTTCTGTTGAAACAACTACTACTTCTATTTTTTCTGGTAAATTAACTCCAATTAAATCACCTTTATAAAATACTAATTCAACATTACTATTTTCTACTAAATAGTCAGATTCATTTTCAATCTTATCCTTTGATATTTCAACTTGTTCATAAGTTTCGTTATCCATAAAATAATATGTGTCACTTGCATTATATAAATATTGCATATCTTTTTTCTCGATTAATGCTTTTTCTAATTTAATATTTGTATTAAAAGTTTTTTCTATAGTAGCTCCTGTTTTTAAATTTTTTATTTTAGTTCTAACAAAAGCAGGTCCCTTACCTGGTTTTACATGTAAAAACTCAAGTACTAAATAAATATTATCTTCTAATATAAAAGTCATTCCATTTTTAATATCATTAATATGAAACATAAATAATCACCTTTCTTAATAAAAAATAAGCTTACGGCCTATTTTTTTTCTTTGTGAACAGTTGTTTTTTGGCATCTGCTACAATATTTTTTTAACTCTAAACGATCTGGAGTATTTTTTTTATTCTTAGGCGTACGATAATTTTCTTCTTTACAATCAGTACATTGTAATGTTATTAGCTCTCTATTGCCCGGTTTTGCCATTAATAATCCCTCCTCTTTTCTACCTATACATTATATCAAATAAATCAATAATGTCAAAGAATTATTGATTATTTTTTAAATTTCTAATATCTTCAAGCAGATTATCATTAAATTTCTTATTTTTTATCATATCTATCTCATATTTATATGGTGGATATGATTTGCTATTATCATTTAAATCATTCACATAAGGTGTTTCTAATATTTTAGGTACATCTTTTAATCTGGCATGATAAATCATTTTTATTAAATTATCAAACCCTATTGTTCCTAATCCAAAGTTTGCATGGCGATCTTTATTATTTCCTCTTTCATTTTTACTATCATTTATATGAAAGCAACCAATTTTAGATATACCAATAGTTTTATCAATTTCATCTAAAATCAAATCAAAATTACTAACATCATAACCATAATCATTTAAATGACAACTGTCTAAACAAATCAATATGCGTTCTGGTTTAGATACCTTATCAATAATGCTTTTTAACTCTAAAAAGGTTTTACCAACTTCACTACCTTTTCCTGACATTGTTTCTAAACAAAGATAAACATTAGTCTTATCTTGTTCTAACACTTTATTTAATGTCATCGCTATGTTATTAATACCAACTTCTTCTCCTAAGCCAAGATGATTTCCGGGATGAATAACTATCTTGTTTATACCTAGTTGTTGACACCTTTTCAATTCTTCACATAAAAAAGATACATTAAAATCAAAATTTTTCATATTTGCTAAATTAATTATGTAAGGTGCATGAACAACCATATTATTTAATGCAATATCATTTTCTTTCATTAATTTATAAGCTGCTTCTGATAACAAATTATCAATATCGGATCTCAAAGTGTTTTGAGGTGCTCCTGTATAAATCATAAAAGCGTTTGCCCCATAACTTAGTGTTTCTAAAACACAACCTAATAATTGCTTTTCTCGACTAAAAGAAACATGAGATCCAATTATAATTTCCATAATATCACCTCTATTTATTATAACAAAAAAAAAGATATTTACATATCTTTTTATTTAATTATTTATTGTGGAGTTACTGTTAATGTGTTTCTAGTTCCTGTTGCAGTGTATGCTCCAAATTCG
>CAYWQQ010000040.1:0-3054 GCA_964461005.1 uncultured Muribaculaceae bacterium | reverse complement strand
TAAAGTAGCAGGAACAAAATCAGGTATTTGCGCTTTACAAATGGATATTAAAATTAAAGGAATAACTAAACAAATCTTAAAAGAAGCATTAGAACAAGCTAAAATAGCACGTTATGAAATTTTAGATGTTATTACTAAACAAATTTCTCAACCAAGAGAACAAGTTAGTCAATATGCACCAAAATCAATGATATTTAGTATTAATCCAAGCCGAATTAAAGAAGTTATTGGGCGTGGTGGAGAAATGATTACTAAGATTATTTTAGAGGCTTCTAATGTTAATCTTGTTTCTGATATTAATGCTGTAAAAGTCGATATTGAAGATAGTGGTAGAGTAATTGTTTATCATACTAATCAAGAAGTTATCGATAAGACAGTTCAAATGATTAAAGATATTGTGCGTGAAGTAGAAGATGGTAAAATTTATTCTGCTAAAGTAGTGAAAATAGAAGACTTTGGATGTTTTGTTGAATTGTGGTCAGGCTGTGAAGGAATGGTTCATGTTTCTCAATTAGCGAAAGAAAGAGTTAACAAAGTTGAAGACGTTGTTAAATTAGGCGATGAGATTCTTGTTAAATCTTTAGGATATGATAAAAAAGGTAGACTTTCTTTATCAAGAAAAGATGCTATTATAGTAGAAGAAAAATAATTAAAAACGGGGGTTTTTATATGAACGAAAAATTAATAGTCAATTTTGAAAAACATGAAAAATTTATTAAAGAATCGTTTATTAAAGATGACAAACCTTTAGTAGATGAACTCATTTCTCATTTTAAAAATGTAGAAAAAAAATATCCGGCAAACTATAAGGATTATATATATTGTTTTATATTAAAAGTATCAGGCAACTTAAAAAGACAAGAACCTAATATAAAAACAATTAAAAAAGAAATATTAGTTTGTATTGATAAATCATTAAACGATTCTTTGCCAGATATATTGGGTTTTTATGAAAAAGAATTTTTTGAAGAAGTAATTAATTACTGTAATTTATCAAAAGCAGAAAAATTAGAGTCATATATCTATTCTTTGTTTTCAGAATTAAATTATTCATTAAAAGATAATCCATATTTACAAAAAGATGAGAGTTTTACCATGCTGAATGATTGTAATCACATATTTTTTATTGATTTAACTTCTAAAATATTTGAAACTATTGAAGAAAATAGTGAACAAGAAAGAATGATATCGCTTTTTGTAGAACAATTAAGAAATTATAAACCAGTTATTTTTAAAGAATTCATGGATTATGTTCTTTCAGAATATATCATGGCTAAACAAAAAAAATGTGAAAGAATACAAATGGATAACCTTTTAAAGATTATACCGGCCTTCAATGAAAATAAAGTTTATAATCTCTGCTTAGAAAATTCAGAGAACATGATTGAAATTATTAAAAATTCTCTTGATTTTCATGGCAAAATTAAAAATACACAGCCAACATATCGAAACACTTTGCTATATTCATATATGGAAGCTAAGGAAGATCTTCTGGATTATATTCAAGAATTTCTTATGTTTAGAGATCGAGAAGATGATGATGAAAGTTTGAGTGCTTTTCGAGATGATTTTAGTATCGAATCATTTGAAAAAAATTACTATTTTGAATATTTTATAGGCATATATTATGAAAGGTTAAGATTCACATTAGATAAGCTAAATGACCAACAGCAAGAAGACTTAGATGTTATTCTAATTGAAAGTGAAGAAGATTGTGCTGCATATTTTTTTGATGATGATGACAATTTAGAACGACTTGTTTTTGGAGTTGCTCAACAAATGGAAACAGAAAAAGAAGATTTGTTAATAGATTGTAAGAACAAAGCTTTTAGAAGTGATAATCCTGACATATATAGTAATAATCCTCATATGTTTATTGAAAATTATAATTTTATTAATGATGGTTTAGTTATAAATAAAAAATATAATCAAAAAGAGTTGATTGATTTATTTTATAATATATTTTATAAAGTTTTTGATTATCAAGATGGTTTTTATATAAATAGTCAAAATGCTTATTATATTTATTTCGATTATATATATGACTTGCTTTCTAAAGACAAGATCAACAGAAAGCAAATTATTTCGGAAGCAATTCAAGAATATTATTTTCAAAGAATTTTAATGGGTGAAAAATATGAAGATATAGAAGAAGAAAAAATGCTAAATATTTTCAAAGAAAAAGTAAGTAATGAAGAAATAATTAGAAAAACTGAAAAAGATGAAAAAATGCTAAATATTTTCAAAGAAAAAGTAAATAATGAAGAAATAATTAGAAAAGCTGAAAAAGATAAAAAAATGCTTAGAGAAATATTTACAGTTTATGCAGATTACTATTTATATGAAGAAGAGAGAAGTCTTGTCGAAAGTAGTAGAGATAAAACTTATCAAAAAATGATGAGAAGAAAAAGAGAATCTAATTAGATTCTCTTTTAATTTCCATAAATACAGGAAGAATAATTGGCTTTCTACCTGTTTCTTCTTTAATAAAGGGAAAGACTTCTTGAACAATTTGATGTTTTAAATCAGTATAATTCAAATTTTTGTTTTTTAAATTTTTAATAATAATTTGATTTGCTAAAAATTCTATTCTTTCCAGTAATTCTGAACTTTCATTAACCAAAACAAAACCACGTGTTGTAATATTAGTGTTTCCAATTAATTCTCTTTTATTTCCATCTATATTAGCAATAATAACTAAGATACCATCATCAGACATAATAATACGATCCTTAATAACAGCATTACCAATATCTCCAATACGATTACCATCTACATAGATATCTGAAGCTGGAATGTTGCCAGCTTTTTTAATTGTATGTTTACTTAGAGATAAAATATCACCATTATCTAATACAAAAGTATTTTCTTTTGTCAAACCACATTCTACTCCTAATTGAGCATGGGCTTTTAACATGCGAAATTCCCCATGATAAGGCATTAAATATTGTGGGTTAAGTAATCTCAACATTAGTTTTAATTCTTCACGATTACCATGTCCAGAAGTATGTATTTCACTAATAGAAGTATTAGTGAAAACTTTTACACCTTTTA
>CAYWQQ010000039.1:0-3092 GCA_964461005.1 uncultured Muribaculaceae bacterium | reverse complement strand
CCATACTCATTAGTATATGACAAGATACAAGATACTCTTTCTCTTCCTAATGGAATTTGATTGATGTTTGTTACTACAGCATTTGTTCTTTCTAGTCTACATGTTGTTACTAAATTACTAGCATTATGTGTTGGATGCAAATAATATTCTGTATTAAAGTAATTTGTGATTGGGGCTGAAGCATTATATATTATTTCTGTTTCAGCAGCGTTAGCATAAATATTTAAGATTGGTTCTCTTTCTAATGATTTTACTATGATATCTGTCTTACTACTATTATTATAATCAAAGTAATAACCACTCGAATCATTATCTCCACCTATTCTTGTATCTAATGTATAACCATTATAACTTGTTAAATTATTATAGTTGGATACATCAAATAGTATTCCATCATATCCACCCCAAAAACCTCCTGAGCCTAAAACATCTGAAGCGACATAGCCTAAAATATTAGTGCCCCCTGAAGCAGATATTCTTCCCCTTGTAGTATATGAACAGGTAGTTACTATTCCTCCTTTTTCAATTACTCCATTTAAAGTTCCTGCTCCTGTCCCTACTAATCCTCCTATTAAATTACATCCCTTAGTAGTTCCGTTTACAAGAACATTATTTATTACTTTTTCGGTATTATTATAACCTGCTATTCCACCTAACCCTGTAGTTATACTTGTTATAGTTCCTTGTAATGATATGTCATTTATTTGTCCATTATTGTAACCTACTAATCCTCCTACAGTATCTAATGTACTAGTTATACTAATATTATATAAATTCATTCCTTTTATTATTCCATTATTATAACCTGTTACTGTTCCTCCATTTTTATCACTTTTTATGGAAGCCATATCAATATTTAAGTCTCTAATTACTCCATTATTGTAACCAATTATGCCACTATTACTCATTATTTTTGTTGTGATGTTTGAAATTGTTTTACCAGCACCATTTAATTCACCAGTAAAATAATTTTGACTACTACCTAATCCATAAAAAATCTTGTTGTTAAAATCTATATTACTAGTTAATCTATAATAATATCCTGAACTAGGTCTTAAAGCTGCTTGTTTCCAATCACCATAACTTCCTATTAAATATGGTGATTCTTCTGTCCCTAATCCACTTAAATTAAATTCCATTGGATAATCACTAACTTTTTTTATTACTATTTTTCCACTTTCATTATAATCAAAATAATAACCACTTGAATCATTATCTCCACCTATCCAAGTATCTAATGGTCCATCATATACATTTATATCACCTTTTAATGATGAATCAAAAATTATTCCATCATAGCCACCCCAAAAACCTCCTGAACCTACAACATCTGAAGATACATATCCTAAAATATTAGCTCCTGCTTGACCTGATATTCTTCCTCTTGATGTAGATGAACCAGTTATAGCACTTCCACTTTCAATGACTCCATTTAAAGTTCCTGCTCCCGATCCGACTAATCCTCCTGCAAAATTTGTGCCTGAAACATTAGCATTAACAAGAACACTACTTATTAATTTGTCTGTATTATTATAACCAGCTATTCCTCCTACACCTTCATTTGTACTTGTTATAGTTCCTTGTAATGCTATATCAGTAATAATTCCATTATTGTATCCGACTAATCCTCCTACAATATTCCCTTTTCCAGATAAATTAATATTGCTCAAATTCATCCCTTTTATAGTTCCATTATTATAGCCTGTTAATGCTCCTCCATATGTATTAATTAACATATTCACTGTATCAATATTTAAATCTCTAATCATCCCATTATTGTAACCAATTATGCCACTATTATTCATTACTTTTGTTGTGATGTTTGAAATTGTTTTACTAGCACCATTTAATTCACCAGTAAAATAATTTTGACTACTACCTAATCCATAAAAAATCTTGTTGTTAAAATCTATATTACTAGTTAATCTATAATAATATCCTGAACTAGGTCTTAAAGCTGCTTGTTTCCAATCACCATAACTTCCTATTAAATATGGTGATTCTTCTGTCCCTAATCCACTTAAATTAAATTCCATTGGATAATCACTAACTTTTTTTATTACTATTTTTCCACTTTCATTATAATCAAAATAATAACCACTTGAATCATTATCTCCACCTATCCAAGTATCTAATGGTCCATCATATACATTTATATCACCTTTTAATGATGAATCAAAAATTATTCCATCATAGCCACCCCAAAAACCTCCTGAACCTACAACATCTGAAGATACATATCCTAAAATATTAGCTCCTGCTTGACCTGATATTCTTCCTCTTGATGTAGATGAACCAGTTATAGCACTTCCACTTTCAATGACTCCATTTAAAGTTCCTGCTCCCGATCCGACTATTCCTCCTGCAAAATTTGTGCCTGAAACATTAGCATTAACAAGAACACTGTTTATTATTTTAGTTTCGTTATTATAACCTGCTATTCCCCCTACAATGTTGCCCGTACTTGTTATATCACCTTGTATAGATATATCAGTAATAATTCCATTATTGTATCCGACTAATCCTCCAGTATAGGATTCTCCATTTACTGTTATTTCTTTTAAAGACAGCCCTTTTATTATTCCATTATTATAGCCAAAAAGTCCTGTGTATTGTCTTGTTGGTTTGTTGATATTTATATTAGTTATTGATCTACTATTACCTTTAAAAGTACCTTGAAAATTGTGTGTGTTTTCTCCTATTGGATTAAATCCTTCTCCTGTTGTTAATTCTATTTTTAATGTCTCTATTGTTCCATTTTTATTAATATCTCCATATGTTTTTGTACTTGAATCTCCATATGTTAAGTCGTCTTTTACATCAATATCATTCATTAATTCTACATTCTTATTTAAAAATGTATAATATGTTCCTGATGTTCCATTTACCATGTTTGAAAAAGTTACTAAATCTTCTATTGTATATATATAACATGTTTCAACATTAGCATAGTCTTCTGCTTTGCCATTACCACATATTATTCCTGGATTTGGGTCTTCGATTAAAAAATGTTCTGGATCTCCAGCACATACTCCTAATTCTTCAATTGGGTAGACATTCATTTTTCGATATGTTCCACAGGCTTTTAATCC
>CAYWQQ010000038.1:0-3168 GCA_964461005.1 uncultured Muribaculaceae bacterium | reverse complement strand
TAGGAAGAAATCGTTATTGGGGAACACCATTAAATATTTGGAAATGTGAATGTGGAGAATTAAGAACTATTGGTTCTAAACAAGAATTAATTAATGAGGCAATCGAAAAAATAGATGAAACAATTGATTTACATAGACCATATGTAGATAATGTACATATTACTTGTCCTAAATGTCACAAATCTATGACAAGAATAGAAGAAGTGGCAGATTGTTGGTTTGATTCTGGTTCAATGCCTTTTGCTCAATACCATTATCCTTTTGAAAACCAAGAACTATTTAATGAACAATTTCCTGCTGATTTCATTTCAGAGGGAATAGATCAAACTAGAGGTTGGTTTTATGTTTTATTAGTTATTTCAACATTTGTTAAAGGCGTATCACCATATAAAAATGTTTTAGTAAATGATATGGTTTTAGATAAAGAAGGCTTAAAAATGAGCAAAAGCCGTAATAATGGAATTGATCCATTTGAACTAATGGATCAATTTGGAGCAGATGCTATTCGTTGGTACTTTCCTAGTGTTTCTCCTGTTTGGACACCAACTAAATTTGATATTGAAGGCTTAAAAGAAGTTAATTTTAAATTTTTTAGTACTTTGAAAAATACATATAATTTTTTCACTCTTTATGCCAATACTGACCAAATAGATCCGAGAGAATTTGAAGTTGCAAATAGTGATAGAGAAGAAATAGATCGTTGGTTATTATCAAAATATAATAAACTAGTTAAAAATGTTACTGAATATTATGATATTTATGATTTAACTCAAGTGGTGAGAGAAATTCAATATTTTGTTTTAGAAGACTTATCAAACTGGTATATTCGTCGTAATCGTAAGAGATTTTGGGGTAACGAATTAGACTTAAGTAAAAAGTCAGTCTATAAAACAACATATGAAGTATTAGAAGGAATCTCAAGATTAATCGCACCTTTAGTACCCTTTATATCAGAAGAAATATATCGAAATTTAACTGAAAAAGAATCAGTTCATTTAGCAGATTTTCCAAAAGCAGATTTAACTTTAATTGATGAAAAAATTGAAGAGAGAATGGACTTAGTTAGAGAATTAATTAGCTTAGGAAGAGCTGGTAGAGAAAGTGTTAAGATTAAAGTTCGTCAACCTCTATCAGAAATAATTATTGATGGTCGCTGTGAAACTATAATTTCAGATTTAATTCCATTAATAAAAGAAGAATTAAATGTTAAAACAGTTGTTTTTACAAATGATTTAAATTTATATATGAATTTTAATATTGTTCCTAATTATAAAATAGCTGGTCCAATTTTTGGAGCGGAAATAAAAGGATTAGTTAAGGCATTAAGTGAATTAAATTTAGATCAAATTAATAACTTAAATAATAACAAGCCAATTACTTTAAAAGTAAATGATTTAGAAAAAGAAATTGATTCGACAATGATAGAAACAAAAATTATATCAAAAGAAGGCTTTAATGCTAGTATGGAAAATAATAAATTTGTTATTTTAAATACTAAGTTAACATCTGAATTAATTCAAGAAGGAATTGCCCGCGAATTAATTTCTAAGATACAACAACTAAGAAAAGCAAATGATTATAATATTATTGATCGAATAAACATTTACTATAATGGTGATGCAGAAGTTGATCAAGCTATAAAAAGTTTTGAAGATTTCATCAAGAATGAAACTTTATCATTAAATATAATTAGGCAAGATGACTTAGATGAAGTTTTTGATATTAATGGTTATGATGTTTATTTGAAGACAGAAAAAAAACAAGGTTAAACCTTGTTTTTTATATTCCTGATTCTTTTTGAATTCTTGTATCTTGTTGATTAATAATATGACCTTTAGCTAGATTAGCTTCTTCAAGTGCTTTATTTAAACTGTAACGATATTCTTTTGTTTTTCCATCTAAATCATCATCTAGTTCAATTAATTTTAATACTTCTTCACAAGATGTTACACCAGAAATAACTTTTTGCATACCATCTTGTAATAAAGTAATAACATCTGATTTATATACTAAATCCCTTAAATCATCTTTTGCAACACCATCGGCAATAGCATCTCTGATTTCTTGATTAATTCTTAAAACCTCATGAATAGCTACACGACCACGATAACCATTTGTACATTCACTACATCCTACTGGAGAATATAGTTCATTTATATCTAAGTTTAAAACATTTTTAACCAAATCTCTTTCATATTTATTTGTAGGTCTTAATGTTTTACATTTATCACATAATCTTCTAGCTAATTTTTGAGAAACAATTCCTTCAAGAGCACTAGCTAATAAATATCGTTCAACTTCCATATCTAATAAACGCTCAATAGTATTTAATGAGTTGTTAGTATGTAATGTTGATAATACTAAATGTCCTGTAATGGAAGCTCTGGTTGCAATTCTAGCTGTTTCGTCATCTCGAATTTCTCCAATCATAATAATGTTAGGGTCTTGACGTAAAATAGAACGTAAAATGTTTCCAAATCCTAAACCGATATCACTATTAATTTGAACTTGGTTTATACCTTCGATATTCATTTCAATTGGATCTTCAACAGTAATAATGTTAGCTGATTCTTTATTTAATTTTTGTAGAATAGAGTAAACAGTAGTTGATTTACCAGTTCCTGTCGCTCCGGTTACTAAAACTATACCGTTTGGACTAGAAATTATTTCTAATATTTTTTTATAATTATTTTCACTAAAACCTAAGTGCTCTAATCCCTTTAAGCTCATTGAATAATCTAAGATACGAATTACAACTTTTTCTCCATAATTACAAGGTAATGAAGAAACACGAAGGTCAAGATTCATATCTTTTAGTTTAGTCTGAATGGCACCATCTTGAGGTAATCTTGTTTCAGTTATATTCATTCCAGCTATAATTTTAATACGTGTTAATAAGTTTTTTTTCAAAGTGTTAGGTACACTTGTATAAAAAAACATCTCACCATCAATTCTAATTCTAACCTTCATCAATTGACTAGTTGGATCAAAATGGATATCACTAGCGCCTCTTCTAACAGCGTCAATAATTATTTCATTAACAACTTCAACAATCGGTAATCTTTCATAATCAAAAGTTCTTATCACTTTTACACCCTCTTATATTCTAAAACTAATATCTAGTATTTATCTTATTTTTATTATATAATAAAAATAGTTTAATAGCAA
>CAYWQQ010000037.1:0-3918 GCA_964461005.1 uncultured Muribaculaceae bacterium | reverse complement strand
TTTGAAGGAATCATGTTTCAAGCTATGAATTTGTTTACAAATGGTGGAGCGTCTCGCAGTAAAATAGTTGAAGTTCACAATCGTTTTGTTGAAGAAATGGAAGCAAAAAGAGAAGAAAAACTAAGTCGTACTCAAGAATTAAACACTTTGAAAGTACAAGCTTTAAAAGAATTAAATTACACAGAAATTAATGCAGATAATGCCACAGAAGTATTTGAAAAAATTGCCGAAATTCAATCTAGAAAAATAGATTGATAAAAGAGGAGGGGTATTTGGTAATAATGTTAGTAGAATTAAATTTTTACTAAACAACAATCGTATTCCCCCAGATTTAATAAAAGAAAAAATGGAAGAATTATCTTTAAGAAGAATTATTCAACTCTATTTAACTAATCAATATGTTATTTCTTATATAAAAGATAATTTTAAAGAATATATTTTATTATATATATATATATATATATCTGATATAGAAAGAAAAGTTTTGAGAGAAATTTCTGGATTAACTTTTCAATATACTAAAGAAAAAAGCAATTGTTAATTGCTTTTTTTAATTGAATTAAATATATACTTATCATTTTCTAATGTATATATATATTCATAAATACTAAATTTATTTTGATTTTTATCAATATAGTCTTCAATACAATTATTATCAAGATATGGGCAGATCTTTAATGGATTAACCATTACTATATCATCATATACTTCATACGTTTCATTCATAACATTATATAAACGATATGCGACTCTTTCCTTAATTGAAACGATAGTTTTATCTTTATCAGTTGTTTTCTTAGATTCAATTAAGTTCGAATATACTTTTACATAACCATTTGTATCGTAATCATTAAAACTACCTACATATTGATTATTTATATATTTAAACTTAATACCATTAATTCTTTCACTAAAATCTTCATTATCATAAGAAACATTTCCCAGCACCTCACTAATCTTAGTGTTCAAAAGAGTAGTGGTAATATTACAAGCATTATTATTACAATCTAAATCTTTTAATTGATTCAATCCAATAGCTAATATAGCCATATTATCTAATTCATTAGCGTATAACTCATCAGATTTATATAAATAACCTAAATATGTTTCGTCAGTCTTAAAATCATCATTAAATATTTGAATTTGGGAATATAATCCTTTGACTAAATCAGAACTCAAATCCAAATTTTCAATAATAGGATAATCTTTTTTCTTAAGTCGAGTTTTTTCTTGAGGTAAAAAGATTATTAATAAGATAACAGCTATAATGCATATTATCAAGAATATAACTTTTTTCACCAAAAAACACCTTCCTTATAAGTTATATTATATCACAATTTGACAAAATAAACTTAAATATTCAACTTCTCATAATATATATTATGTTAACTTCTTTATTTTAGAAAAATAATTGACTATTCTCTTTTGCTATATTATAATCTATATATACACTACTAAATAAATAACTAGGGGGTTATATTATGATTAACATCTTGGGTATTAATTTCGATTTCATTATATTTTAAACACTCTTTTCAGCGTGTTTTTTTGTTTTTTTAGGAGGCTTTATGATTGTTATAAGAGAAGAAATATTTACTACTTTACATGATTTAAAAACAAGCGACTATTATCGAAAACCTCTTCCCCCTACTGTTCTCAAAGAAATTTTATTAAAATTCTATCCTGGTTGCTTTTTAGGTGGCGCTATAAATGAAAAAAACATTTTAACTTTTCACCATATTGAACCATTAAGAAATCCTTTTTCATCAGCAAAAGAATTAGATACATTAGAAAACGGTTCTCTACTCGGAAGATTAGAACATGATATTTATAATTTGTTAGAAGATAATGATATTAAATCTGCTAAAACATTAAAAGAATTTTTCTTATACTATAAGGAAACAATTGATAATAATGAGCAAGAAAAAATGAAAATTTACATATATGAAAAAATAGATGAATTAGGTTATGAAATAAATGAAGATAACTATATATATCGATTAGTAAAACAAAAAAGCAATAAAAAAGGATCGTGAATCCTTTTTATTAACTTCTTGGATGAAAATTATCATATTCTTCTTTGATTTTATCGGTAGCAATATGTGTATATATTTGTGTGGTAGAAATATCACTGTGACCTAGTAATTCTTGAATACTTCTTAAATCCGCTCCTCTTTCTAGCAGATGTGTGGCAAAAGAATGCCTTAGCGTATGAGGAGATATTATTTTTTTGATCCCCTGCTCTTCAGAAATTTTATTTAGTATCATAAAAAATCCTTGTCTTGTTATGCCTTTACCATGATTGTTTATAAATAATTTATTGGTTATCGTTTTTTTGAGTAGTTGGCTTCTATAGATATTTATATACAGTTCCAAAGCTTCTAAAGCCATATCACCCAAAGGTATCATTCTCTCTTTATTACCTTTACCAATGCATCTTGTAATAGCCATTTCTATATTTATATCATCTAAGGTTAAATTAACTAACTCACTAACTCTTAAACCAGATGCATACATCAATTCTAACATAGCTTTATTTCGATATTCTAATGCTGTTTGTGGTTTTATATTTAATAATTTGTTCACTTCATCTGTTGTCAATACCTTTGGCAGGTAGATTCCTGTTTTTAGATTTTCTATATTTGATGTTACATTTTCTTTAACTATACCTTGTCGATTTAAATATTTATGAAATGATTTAATACTAACAATATGACGATTTACGCTTCTGCTATCTAAATTTTTTGAAAGCAGCTTAATATATTGATTAATATGCTCTTTTTTTATCTTTTCAGGGCTTTTAATGTTGTTTTGGGATAAATAGTCATTATAATCTAAAAGATCCTTAAAATAGGCTTTTTTTGTATTTAATGATAGCTTTTTTTCTAAAAAGATATAATCTATAAAATCTTCTATTAAGTCTCTCATATTATCACCATAATTATTATAACATAAACAAAATAAACAAAGTGATAACTTTGTTTATTTGTGATCCATAGAGTCGTTCTCCAAACGATAAACCTGTAACAAAACAGGTGGGCATCACTATATAATTTTTAGGATAGTCACATCACTTTCGTGGTGACTTTTCAACACCAACTATACTTTTGATTCCCTTATCGAATAAAACGCCAGGTTTTATAATAAGAAGATCGATATCTATAGATCAATTATATTATAGCATATTTGTCTAAAAATTTAAAGCCTAAAAAGAATCTAAAAAATTATATTCTTGATCATCTTTTCGATAACTAACAACTGTATTTAATAAAACATTTGTTGATGACTTATAAATATTTTTTTCTATATCGCTATTAGTCTTTTTCAATTCTTTAATTAAAGCTTTTATTTCTGCTCGTTTACCCTCTTTTATTTTAATGCTATCACAAGCACAATTTATAAAAGATAGACTACAAGAATTACAATATTTAATAATACTTTCTTCATTCACATAGTATAACGGCCTAATTAATTCCATACCAGAAAAATTAGTGCTTTTTAATTTTGGCAGCATACTTTTATACGTTCCATTATAAAAAATATTCATTAAAATCGTTTCATTAACATCATTCTGATGATGTGCTAAAGCAATTTTATTACATCCTAATTCTTTTGCATAATTATATAAGTGACCTCTTCTCATCCTAGCACATAAATAACAAGGATCATTTTTACTATGCTTTTTTACAATTTCAAAAATATCACTTTTAAATATTTTTAATTTAATATTTAACTTTTCAGCATTTTCTTTTATCTTATCCAAATCTTTTGATTTATAGCCGGGATCCATCGTTATAAATTCTAATGAAAAATTTTTTAGTCGGTGTTTTTGTAATTCCATAAAACAAAGAGCTAAAATCATGCTATCTTTTCCACCACTAATACAAATAGCAATCTTATCGTTCTCTTCAATCATTT
>CAYWQQ010000036.1:0-4198 GCA_964461005.1 uncultured Muribaculaceae bacterium | reverse complement strand
AGATTAAGTGATGAATTTTGTAAAAACACTTTTAAATATATTAAAATTCATTATGGAGAAGAATATGTTGGAAGAAAGAAATTTAGTACAAGTAAAGTAAATGTTCAAGATGCCCATGAAGCAATTAGACCAACAAATATAAATTATACTCCAGATAGTATAAAAGATTATTTGACATCAGATGAATATAAATTATATTCACTAATTTATGCAAGAGCTTTAAGCTCATTAATGGCTGATGCAAAAGTAGATGCTACAACAGTCATCTTAGATAATAATAATTATCAATTTAAAGCTACTGGTCAAACTATCATTTTTGATGGTTATTTAAAAGTTTATCAGGATTATGAAAAAAATGAGGACAAAATTTTACCTCCATTTGAAACATATAAATCTAATATAATAGTTGCAAGTGCTATAGAAAAAAATCAACATTTTACTAAGCCACCAGCTCGTTATACAGAAGCTAAATTAATTGAAGAAATGGAAAAATTAGGAATTGGTCGTCCTTCAACTTATGCTAAAATTATTGATACATTAACAGAAAGAAATTATGTTTTTATCATTGAAAAGAAATTTAACCCTACAGAAATAGGAGTTGAAACTACTGATAAATTACAAGAGTTTTTTAGTGGATTAATTAATGTAAAATATACTGCTAATATGGAAACGGCTTTAGATGAAATAGCTATAGGTAAAAAAGAATGGTTATCTTTATTAAAAGAATTCTATGGTGATTTTGATTCTTTAATTAATGATGCTTATAACAAAATGGAAAAGAAGCAAGCTGTTGAAACAGGGGAAAACTGTCCGGAATGTGGTAGCCCATTGGTTGAAAGAAAAGGAAAATACGGAAAATTTATTTCTTGCAGCGGTTATCCGAAATGCAAATATATAAAAGCAGATAAAAAAGAAATTAAATTGCTTGGTGATTGTCCAAAATGTGAAGGTAAAATAGTTGAGAAAAAAACTAAAAAAGGCAAAATATTTTATGGTTGTAATAACTATCCAAAATGTGATTTTGCTCTTTGGGATAAACCATTATTTGAAAATTGTCCAGAATGTGGTAGTATGTTAGTAGAGAAGAAATCAGGTATTGCTTGTTCACAATGTCAATATAAAAAATAGAGGTGTAAAAAATGGATAAAGTAAGAAGAAATTACTATTTAACGACTGAAATCATAAACAAAGAAAATGGTGAAGAAGAACTTAGTATTTTATTTCAATGTGATTTACAAACAATTGATGAATTAACCACTTGCTTTGATAGTGAAAGTGATTTTATCAAGTATTTAAATGATAAATATTTGTTGTCATGTAAAAATCTTCATTTAACATATAATTTTAAAGGAATTAATGAAAAAAACATGATATATAAAGAAGATCGTGCTATTGTTACATCGATCAAATTAAACGAGGCAATTTTTGATCATATTAGTCGTAATTGTATTTGGGTAAATGGTGGAATAGATAAATTAGATCCGTATATAGAAAAGCAAAGAGAATATATAAATAACCATGCTTCTGATCCCGGGCTTTATGCTAACAACATTATTGATCATATAAGAGCAAGTTATTTAAATTATCGCAATTGTTGTTTGATTTTTAAAAAGGATGCAAAATATTCAGACCCAAAATTTTCTAATTATCGAACAAGTTTTAAAGCTAATAAAGAATATATAGATAATCTATTTAATCAAATGCAAATAAAATTAAAAAATCCTTTATTTAGCAATTATTTGAATCAACAAAAATTATTACAAAAACAAAAAGAACAAAAAACAAATTCTTTTGAAATATTAGAAAATACAAAAAAAAATAGAATAGAGACAGAAGAAGCTGATATAGCTCTTAACAATATAGATGTGTTAACAGCAAGTGGGTTTATTTCTGAAGATAGTGATTATTTAGATAGTTATGGAAGAAGTAGATAATATCTACTTTTTTTGTTATAATATTAATGGTGATAATAATGAAAATAAAAAAAGATTTTTTATCATATTTAACCTATCAAAAAGGCTATTCACAAAACACAGTCACAAGTTATGAAAAAGATTTAATTGAATATTTTGATTTTTTAGAAAAAAACAATTGTGAGTATAATCTTGTTGATTATAATGATTTAAAAAAATATTTAAGATTTCTGAATGATAAAAAATTAAAAAACAATACAATTAGCAGAAAAATAAGTTCTCTTCGTTCTTTTTATCGATATCTTGTTAATAATACTAAATTAGAATCTAATCCCTTTTTATTATTATCTTTACCCAAAAAAGAAAAAAAATTACCAAATTTTTTATATATGAATGAATTAGAAGATCTATTTGAAATTCCAAAAACAAATAACTTATTGGAACAAAGAAATACTTTAATATTGGAGTTGCTTTATGCAACAGGAATTAGAGTTAGTGAATTAACTAATATTAAAATAAAAGATATAGATTTTAATAACAGAACCATTTTAGTTACTGGCAAAGGTAATAAAAAAAGATATGTCATTTTTGGAAAAAAATCACAAGAAGTTTTAAACTATTATCTAAGTGATAGTTATCAAAAACTAAATAAGAACAATTCTGATTATTTAATATTAAATAATCATGGTTCTAAAATAACTCCTCGATCTATTTGTAATATTTTAAATGATATTATTAGTCATACTTCACTTAAAAAACATATTTCTCCTCATACATTGAGGCATACGTTTGCAACTCATTTGTTAGAAAGAGGAGCAGAATTACTAACTGTACAGGAATTGTTGGGTCATGCAAATTTAAGTACTACAAGTATTTATACACATATTACTAATGAACATTTAAGAAAAACATATTTAAATGCTCATCCCAGGGCTCATAAATAGTGTAAAATTTAGTTAATTAGGTTTTTCTTTTTTACATTTTTTGATATAATTTTAAATAGTGCGAAAGGATGGTAAAATGACAAAGTACGTATATGCCTTTGAAGAAGGCAACAAAGAAATGAAAAATTTATTAGGAGGAAAAGGAGCTAACCTTGCTGAAATGAAGAGCATTGGATTACCTGTTCCTAATGGTTTTACAATTACAACAGAAGCTTGTAATAATTATTATCAAAACGATCAAGAACTTAGTTCAGAAACAATTAATGAAATCTGGACACAACTTGAAGTTTTAGAAAATAAAACAGGAAAGAAAATGGGAGATTTAAATAATCCTTTATTAGTTTCTGTTCGCTCAGGAGCTAGAGCTAGTATGCCAGGAATGATGGATACAGTTTTAAATTTAGGATTAAATGATCAAGTAGTAGAAGGTTTTGCTCAAGCAACAAATAATCCTCGTTTTGCTTATGACTCATATAGACGTTTTATTCAAATGTTTTCAGATGTAGTAAAAGGATTTTCAAAAGCTTCATTTGAAAGATTTTTTGATAAGATAAAAGAAGAAAAACATGTTAATAATGATACAGAATTAACAGCCGAAGATTTAAAAGAAGTTGTTAGTAAATTCAAAGAAAATTATTTTGAATTAGCTAAAGAAGAATTTCCACAAGATCCAAAAGAACAATTAATGGCTGCAATTAAAGCTGTATTTGAATCATGGAACAATGAAAGAGCAATTTTATATCGTCGTTTAAACGATATTCCAGGTAGTTGGGGAACTGCTGTAAATGTTCAAGAAATGGTTTATGGTAACCGTGGTAACGATTGTGGAACTGGTGTTGCTTTCACAAGAAATCCATCTACTGGAGAAAATAAACTATATGGTGAATATTTAATTAATGCTCAAGGTGAAGATGTTGTTGCAGGAATAAGAACACCTCAAGATATTGAAACATTAAAGGATATTATGCCTGAAGTTTATAATGAGTTTGTCAAAATTACTCATATTCTTGAAGAACATTATCGTGATATGCAAGATATGGAATTTACTATCGAAAACAGTAAATTATTCATGCTACAAACTAGAAATGGTAAAAGAACTGCAGCAGCTGCACTTAAAATTGCTGTTGATTTAGTTGAAGATGGAACTATTACAAAAGAAGAAGCATTATTGCGTGTTGATCCAAGAAATCTTGATCAATTATTACATCCAAATTTTGATATTAATGCATTGAAATCATCTAAGACAATTGCCAAAGGTTTAGCAGCTTCACCAGGAGCAGCTACTGGTAAAATTTCCTTTACAGCTGAAGATGTAGTTAATGCTAAGAAAAGTGGAGAAAA
>CAYWQQ010000035.1:0-4208 GCA_964461005.1 uncultured Muribaculaceae bacterium | reverse complement strand
ATGGTTTAATGATAACAGTTAATAATCATTTAGATAAATTTACTGATTTATTAATAGCTGAAATGGGAGCATATCACAAAGGTGAAATTAAAGAACTATGTGATTTTGTCAAACCTAAATATGGTATTTTAACTAAAATAGGTATAGCCCATTTAGAATCTTTTGGTTCTCAAGAAAATATTCAATCTGGTAAATTTGAATTAATTGAAAGTTTACCTCAAGATGGTATTGGTATTTTAAATAAAGATGATGAACTACAAGTTAAATATCAATTAAAAAATAAAGTGAAAATTATTTGGATAGGAATTGAAAAGAAAGCTGATTATACAGCTGAAAATATTAAAATAACTAAAGATGGTTCTATATTTGATGTTTTAGTTAAATCAGAAAACAAAGCATATAAATTTCAAACTAAATTATTAGGAAAAACAAATATCTATAACCTTTTAGCAGGTATTGCTTTAGGTCATCAATTAGGTATTGATTTTGATCAATTACAACAAGCAGTTAAATCAGTTAAACAAATTGAACATCGTTTAGAACTAAAAAAATATGGTACAATCAATATAATTGATGATGCTTATAATTCTAATCCTTTAGGTGCTAAAACAGCTTTAGAAGTATTAAAATTATTGGGCGGTAAAAAAATTATTGTTACTGCTGGTATGATTGAATTAGGAGAACAACAAAACAAATTAAATAAACAATTAGGAAAAGAGATAGCAGAAGTATGTGATGAAGTAATATTAATTGGAAAAAATCAAACTAAGCCAATCTTTGATGGCTTAGTAGAAAGTAAGTTTTCTAAAAATAATATTCATATTTTAAATGATATAAAAGATGCTTTTCCTTTAGTAAGAAAATTAGATGAAGGAAGTACTTATCTCTTGATAGAAAACGATTTACCTGATATATTTAATGAATAGGAGTGAGATTATGAAAATTAAATTAGGAATAATATTTGGTGGAGATTCGGTTGAACATGAAGTTAGTATTATTACAGCTGTTCAAGCTATGGAATTTATTGATGAAGAAAAATATGAAATTGTTCCAATTTATATAACCAAAGAAAAAGAATGGTATACTGGACATGCTTTAAGAGATATCGATAATTATAAAGATTTAGATAATTTAAAAAGATATACCAAGAATGTTGTTTTATATAATAAAAACAATGAATTTGTTTTACAATCAAAAAAAGGATTGAAAAGAATTGTCAATACAATTGATATTGCTTTTCCAATTGTTCATGGAGCAAATGTTGAAGATGGAACTTTAGTAGGATATTTATCTTTAATTGGTTTACCATTTGTCGGTAGTGATATTTATGCTTCAGTTGTAGGCCAAGACAAAGTATTTATGAAACAAATTTTTCAAGCTAACAATATTCCTATTTCACCATATGTTTGGTTCTTTGAATCAGAATATAAAACAGATCAAAAAGCTGTTTATGATAAAATTAAAAAACTAAAATTCCCCGTTGTTGTTAAACCTTCTCGTTTAGGAAGCAGTGTAGGAATTAGTAAAGTAAAAACAATTAAGGAAATAGAAACAGCCATTGAAGAAGCTATTCAATATGATAATAAAGTAGTTATTGAAGAAGCAGTAGAAAACTTAGTTGAAGTTAATTGTAGTGTTTTAGGTAATTATGAATATCAACTTCGTAGTGAAGTTGAACAAGTAGAAACTACTAATGATATCTTAACTTATGAAGATAAATATTTAGGTAAAGGTAAAGGAAAAATTAAAACTGGTGTTAAAAAAGGTGGTAATGTACCTAATCATTTAATACCCGCTAATATTAGTAAAAAACTTAAAGATGAAGTCATCACCTTAGCTAAAGAATCTTTCAAAGCTTTAAACTCTTCAGGTGTTGTAAGAATAGACTTCTTAATAGATAAGAAAGCTGATAAAGTTTATGTTAATGAAATGAATACAATTCCAGGATCTTTAGCATTTTATTTATGGGAACCAGCTGGTAAATCATATACTGAATTATTAGATGATGTGATTACTTTAGCAGTTAAAGATTATAAAAAGAGAAGTAAAATTAAAACTTCATTTACAACTAATATATTAAGTAATTATAATGGAGTTAAAGGTTTAAAAGGAATGAAAAAATAGTATTTGTCTTGATATTATTTGGTAATTATTATAGAATATATTTACCAAATAAATGTCTCCTTAGCTCAGCTGGTAGAGCAAGTGACTCTTAATCACTGGGTCGTGGGTTCGAATCCCCCAGGGGACACCAATATAAAATAAAATACTGTAGAAATACAGTATTTTTTTATAAAAATTAGATATAATATAAATAGTGGAAGAAGGAAATAACATGAATGGGCAAAATAGAGTTAATATAAAAATAGGTTCATTAGTAGATATCGTTTTAAAACAAGATCAAAGAACCATTAAATTAACTAGAGGTCATGTCAAAAGAATATTAACTAATAGTGCTAATCATCCACATGGAATAAAAGTAATGTTAATAGAGAATGATCAAGTAGGACGAGTACAAAAGATTATATAATAAATATATAGATTTTTAGGAGGCAAATATGAAAATTTTTATAGGTGGAGCTTGGCCATATGCTAACAATTCACTTCATATAGGACATCTTGCTGCTTTATTACCTGGTGATGTTATAGCAAGGTATTATAGAATGAAGGGTGATGATGTGCTATTTGTATCTGGAACAGATGCACATGGAACGCCAATTACTGTTAGGGCGAAAAAAGAAAAAATTGAGCCTAGTGAAATATCAAATCGTTATCACGAAGAATTTGAAGAATGCTTTCAAAAGCTTAATTTTTCTTATGACTTATACACAAAAACAAATGATGAATATCATAAAAAGGAAGTAGAAAAACTATTTCTAAAAATTATGGATAATGGCTATATCTATCCAAAAGAAGAACTTCAAGATTATTGTGAAACTTGTCAAAATTTTCTTTCTGATAGAGAAATAGAAGGTATTTGTCCATATTGCGGTGGTTTTGCCAAAGGTGATCAATGTGAACAATGTTTAACTACATTAAATGCTAAAGAACTTAAGGATAAAAAATGTAAAGAATGTGGTAATTTTACAACTCAAAAATTAAACAAACATTTATATTTTTCTTTATCATGTTTTCAAAAAGAAATAGAAAATTTAGTTGAAAGTAAAAAAAATCTTTGGAGACTTAATTCTTTGAATGAATCTAAAAAATATTTAACTATGGGCTTAATTGATAGAGCAGCTACTAGGCAACTTACTTGGGGTGTAGATACTCCTGTAGTTGGTTATGAAGATAAGAAAATTTATGTTTGGATTGAAGCAGTTCTCGGATACTTAACTGCAGGTAAAAGAGCTTGTGAAGAAAAAGGATTAGATTTTAATGATTATATTAAACAATCGTCATCATTAAGAACTTACTATACTCATGGTAAAGATAACATTCCTTTTCACACAATAATTTTTCCAGCATTATTAATGGCATTAAAAGAAAATTATCAATTACCTGATTATATTGTTTCAAGTGAATATGTAAATATGAATAATGAAAAAATATCAAAATCAAAAGGTAATAGTATTACTGTGAAAGAATTAATTGATAAATACAAAAGTGATACTATTAGATTTTATATGATTGCAAACAACCCAGAAAAAAGGGATATTAATTTTTCTTATGATGATTTAGAACAACATCATAACAAACATTTAGTAGGAGAATATGGTAATTTTGTGAATAGAAATTTAGCATTTCTAATCAAAAAATTCGATGGAAAAACTCCTCTAGGAATAATGAATGAAAAAATGGATGAATTAATTGATAAAATTTATACAGGAGTTGGAACAGCCATTGAAAAGGGCGAATTAAGAACAGCTTTTGAATTAGCATTAAGTTTAGTTCAAGCATCAAATAAATATTATGACGATCAAAAACCATGGACTCAAGTAAAAGATTCTATTGAAGATTTCAACAATACTACTTATACTTGTCTTAACTTAATTGCTAATATTGCCAATATTATGGAACCATTTATGCCTGATTCTTCAAGCAAAATAAAGAAATACTTAAATATTGAGTCTGATGAGTGGAAAAAAATTGTTGTTAATAAAAGCATCAATTTGCAAGATATAAATATTTTATTTGACAGAATAGAACCCAAAAATTGATGAAGAAAGTAAAACCCAATCAAAATAGCTTTAAAGATAATAACAAAA
>CAYWQQ010000034.1:0-4389 GCA_964461005.1 uncultured Muribaculaceae bacterium | reverse complement strand
GATAATGATTTTGAAAAGCATCGCTCTAATTTAATTATCTGGAATAGCAAATTAAAAACCAAAGAAATAGCTACATTAAGTAGTAATATAGATGTATTACCGACAGTTTTAAATCTGTTTGAAGTAAATTATGATTCAAGACTATATATGGGTAAAGATATATTGTCTAATGATAAAGAAAGATTAGTAATATTTTCCAATAGAAGTTGGATAAGTGAGCAAGGAAGATATAATTTTTCTACAAAACAAGCTACATTAAAATTGAGTAAAGAATATATAAACAAAACAAATATTGATATATATAATCGTTTTAAAATATCAAAATTAATAATTGATAAAAATTATTATAACTCATTAAAAAAATAAAGATTATCCTTTATTTTTTTTAATATTTGACAAATAATAATAAATGCTTATAATAGACAAAAAAGAGGGATGAATAATGATTTACAGAGTTAAGAAAAATGGTAATACTTATAATACTGAAAGAGTTATTGATACATATTTAGAAAGTAATGATGTTTTAGCTGAAAATAGTATTGAATATAAACAATTTAAGCAAAACAGAGATTTTTATAGGGTATATAGTTATTTAATAAGAAATATAAACAAAGTAAATAATAATCAAAATCAATTAAGTATAAAGTTAAAAGAAATACAAAGTTTTGAAGAACTAATTTATTTTTATTCTTTATTTATGGAAGCGACTAGTGTTATCAATAAAAATGATAATGAAAATTATAAAGAGTTGTTAAAGAGATTAGAAATAATTAATTCTAATAGAAACCCTAGATTTTTGAAAATATTTTTAATTGCTTACTTAGATGATTTGTTTGAAAACTATTTTTCCACTTTATCTTCAGACCAAATAGAAGAAATATTTAAAAATATCTTTATAGAAGCAAATACAAATTATTTTTCTTTAAATAGTGAATATAATCTAGAAGAAAAATCAAATGAATTTAAAGAGCTTTGGTTTGATCGCTTAAAAATAGCTTTACAAGTTTTTCTAGAATCAAAACATTTATGCTTTGATTGTAAAAATGTAAAAGGATTAAATTGTTCTAAAATAATGGGAATTATTAAAACATCTGTTGAATTACCGTGTAATGATTTTATAACTGATGCCATACAAAAAGTAGTTACAGAAGAAGATAAAACAGCTTATAAACTATATAAAGGTGAATTTGTAGATGTATTTATTGTTTCTGGATGCAAAAACTTTAAATCAGAAAAAATAGAAAAAATTGGTGAAAATATGGTAAAACAAAAAAGTTATAGAAAATTTAGAAAATAATAAAAAAGCAAATTATCTAATTTGCTTTTTATTTTATAATAATTTATTCATAAATTTTATTCAATAGTAATAGAGTGATTACCAACAGTTGTAAAAGATATAACAGTATATAATCCATCTTGAGTAATATTAGCAGTAGGGGCATTAATAGTCATTGAAGATGTTAAATATCTAATGATAACAATACCATCACTGCCATTACCGCCAAGTAAACTATTACACGAGCTACCCCCGCCGCCCCCAGAGCCAGTGTTTGATATAGCGTTTGAAGCAGTAGCACACCAGTTTGAACCGTTTCCTCCAATGCTCGAGCCGCCAGCGCCACCAATTTTGTTAGTAGTAGCAGCACCACCACCACCACCACCATAATATTTAGTTGTTCCTGAAATATTGAATGCTAAGCCAGCGCCACCATTACCACCATTCGATGAAATTCCACCTAATCCAGCAGAACCAGCGCCCCCGCCGCCCCCAGCAGGTAAACCCTTTCCACCATTATAGCCTTGATTAAGGGTTCCAGCAGCACCGGAATCACTACCTCGGCCGCCACCACCTGAACCACCAGTTGCTGCTAACGTTTCTTGACCACCACCAGTACCTCCTCCAATGGCAATTAAATCATTTATAGAAGAGTTACCACCATTAGTACCCGATGTACCCCCGTTTCCAACAACTATATTATAATTTGTTGCATGGTTTATAAGAAAATTCTCATTATAAACAACACCGCCACCCCCGCCACCTCCGGCTTCATAATTTTGCGCTTTTCCACGACCCCCGCCGCCACCACCTGCGACAACTAATACTTCAGCTGAAGTAAGATTTAATTCAGAAGATCTAAAGTAGTCGTCAGTAGTGAAAGTATGAACAGTATAATCACCGTCAGTAGTAATTGTTCCACCAAGCATAGGAAAAATAGAATTTGTTTTATATCTAACAATTACAATACCCGAACCGCCAATTCCACCAGCAGTATTGCCATAGTTACCGCCACCACCGCCGCCGCCCCCAGTATTTGGAGTTGCATTTGAACCCGGTGTACCTTGTGTTGGATGGCCAGTACCACCACCCCCTAAGCCGCCAGGAGTCGCTATTGTACCGCCTCCGCCACCACCACCAGCATAGTATTGCGAAGTTCCGGTAATACTTAATGCTATTCCGTCACCACCATTACCGCCGTAGCAGCCGCTAGTTATACCGTTTGCTCCAACTTGTCCAGCACCGCCGCCCCCAGCACCACTACAGCCTGTATTATTTGTACCTCCATTGAATCCCTGGCCAAAAATTGCTGTGCCACCAGTTCTATTAGTACGCCCTCCGCCACCAGAACCGCCAATACCAGCAAATTCCATAGAGCCACCACCATGTCCACCACCAATAGCAACGAGATTACCAAAAGCAGAATTTTGTCCATCCATATTGGATGCTCCACCATTTCCAATTATAATGTTATATATTGTTTTTTTATCAATAGGTAATGTTTTATATATTAAACCGCCAGCACCGCCACCGCCGCCTTCATAAGAACTAGCTCGACCAGAACCACCGCCACCGCCACCAGCAACAACTAGTACTTCAGCTGAAGGAATAGTATTAATATAAAAATTACCTGAGCTATTGAAAGTGTGAACTGTATAATCACCATCTGTAGTAATTGTTCCACCTAAAAAATTATATTTATTATTTGTTTTGTATTTAATTATTACAACACCATCTTTACCGTTACCAGCAGCCGTTCCAGCATCACCTGCAGTACCTCTTAAAACATTGCCTGCATCTCCTGGTGTTGTTCCAGTACCACTAGTTAAAACTCCATTAGTAACAAGAGTGGGATTAAAGTATGATGAACCCCCACCGCCACCACCCATGGTATTTGTTTCGCTAAATCCTCCGCCGGAACCACCAAAATAGCCGCCACCACCAGCGCCTCCATAACTATTTTTTCTAGATCTTCCACCTTGCAATGGACCTTGTCCTCCAGTTACATCAGCTGCGTCACAACTTGCATCGGCACCTGCTGCTATTTGAGTTCCACCTTTACCAGCATATGTTGTCTTACCATCATATGGAGATTGACCATTTTCTCCAACTAGGCCACCGCCAGCGCCACCAGTATTACCATTTCCAGCTCTACTACTGCCGCCACCACCGCCCCCACCAGCAATTAATACAGCATTTGATTGATAAATATTCATACTATTAAAAATTCCTGAATATCCACCACCACCACCACCATAACGATTATCAGTATTGTTATTGGAAGCACAAGCTCCGCCCCCAACAGCACAAGAAAGTTCACCATTATTATAACTATTAATTTTGCCACCACCACCAACTATAATAGAGTATACAGTATTATTATCGATGATAATTGAACCCGATGCAGCACCACCAGCACCACCAGTCGCTCCATAACTCCAATAACCAGCTGTTCCCCCAGCACCACCAGCACCCCAGGCATATACTTCCACACTAATGTTGGCAAGAGTTTCCCCTTCACAAACATTTTCTTCATCAATTGAATAAACATTCATATTTTGATAAGTACCACAAACTTTATATCCTTGCCATTTGTTTTTCCCAACAATATAAATATATGGTTTGTTTTCAACTAGACTAATAGTTAATGAATCATAATTATTAGTAGATATATCATAATTAGGTAGAGTAGTTAAATTGATAAGAGTAGGATCAAAAGAATCATCTTTAGCAGTTTCAATTTTAACTTGATCTAAAATCATCTTAGCATCATATTTGAAAGAAGATTTTGTAGTACTTTCCATAACATTTAATATTACAGGAATTGCAATTGCTAAAACAACAATTAAAATAATAATAACTGCCAATAATTCAACTAAAGTAAAAGCTTTATTTTTTTTCATAATGTCTCCTATACTATATCTATCTTAATTAAATATTATCATTTTCAATAAAAGTTATCAATAAAAAAGCAAATTATACAACCAAAGAATTGATAAAACGAAGTAATTATGTTATTATTTATTTACTTAGGGGTATAGTTCAATGGTAGAACGACGGTCTCCAAAACCCACATACTGGGAATGGAGATAGTGCCAGAAAACCCTTGTAGA
>CAYWQQ010000033.1:0-5101 GCA_964461005.1 uncultured Muribaculaceae bacterium | reverse complement strand
TCATAAGTACTGTTCAATAATAAATAACTTTCTTTTGTTTTGGGATTATCACCAAGTTTAATATTAATACTTGTCTTATCAAGTAATTCAAAAATATTAGTTAAAACTTCATCTTTTACGTTAGCGACAACATTAAAATTTATATCTAATCCCAATTCAAAACTTTGATCAGCCTTTATAATGCCAAATGTATTATCTTTGGGATTTTTTATTTTCTCAATCATTTGATTATATTTGTTATTTACCAAATTTAAAAATTTATTTTTGTTTGAATTCATATTGAAAAAGAAAAACACTCCTGCACTAATTAACAAAATTAAAACAACTGAGAAAAATATAATTATTTTTTTATTACTATTTTTTACTACTTCTTTATTTGTTTCCATCTTTTACCTCCACTATATTTTTTATTTCTACTCTTAACAATTTAATTCCATACTTTTGAGTTTCTTGATTAATAACTTTGATAATTTCTATTTCTAATTTGTCTCTTTTATCAAAAGCCTTAGCCAACTTAACGTTTCTAATTAAACTTCTAGCTTCATTTTCTATCAATAAATTGATAATTAATAAAGGGTTTTCATTTTCATAAAAATATTGAAAAGAATTTTCTATTTTAAAATATATAAACAAATCAACAACAACTTCATTGTTATCTTTAGTTAATATCTTAGTAAGTGAAAAACCTTTGATTTTTTCCTTTAAAGATATTACTCCAATAATTCGATCGATAAATGGTATTTTAATATGAAGTCCATTTTTCCATGTTTCTTTATATTTTCCAAGTCTTTCAACAATATATTCCTTTTTTTCAGGAACTATTCTAATATTTACTATAATTAACAATATTACTATTACAGTTGCAATGATATAATAAATCATAATTCACCTTCCATAATTTCTATATATAATAATAACACTATATAGATAAAAAAAAAAGTTCGTTTGCGAACTTTTATTTATTTATTACTAGAAAAAACTCCATTATCATATTTAGACCAAGTATTTCCTGCTGTTAACCAATCATCTCCAAAATTACAACTAGAATTATAAATAGATTCTGGTTCTTTTGTCACATCGTTAAAAATACCTGTCATAATATATGAACTTCTAAATATGGTACGATAAGTGGTATTGTTTTCTTCGCTAGCTACATAGTATTGAGCGGCATAGCCATTTTTACATTTTATATATTCATTAATAAATGTTAATTTATCATTTACAAACATTTTAGTTTGCATAGCGTCTCTTTTAGAATCAAATATAGTTTCATATCTGGATTTGCCATCTTCGTCTTCAAAAGAAAAAATACATTTATTACCTTTATATTCGTATGTGAATTTGTCATATAACAAAGATAATCCTACTCTTTCCGATTCGTCTAATCCACAAAAAGTTATAGGTATCATAGTTAAATCTACCATTGTGAATCCCAATAATTCCAACGGTAAAGAATAATTTTCTTCCGGTATATTATCAGTTAAATCACCAATGGTTTTACTTTTTAGTTCAAGATATGCACTGTATGAATCGGCTGGTGTGATTTTTTTTCCGGTTTCATTTTGCTTTGTTTCTTGGTTATCATTATTTGTTTTATCATCAACAACTTTATTGTTTGGACCACAGGCTGTTAAATTAAGACAAACTATTAACATTAACATTAACTTACTAATTTTTTTCATTTTTTTCCTCCTAAAATCATAATAAAACTATTTGAAATATATGTCAAATAATTACTATTTTTGATATTAAACAATATGTCTTTTTTTTACTAAAACTTTTTTTAATTTCTTCATTCACAATTCAAATTTACTCCAATCATTATATATAATTATAACATGAAAAAAAGAATTAATTTTTAATTCTTTTCCTCTTTTTTATCTATCAAAATAACGTAATTTTAATGACTTTGTTTTTTCTTTTATATCCATTAAATTAGCAATATGAGCTAATTCTTGATCTAAAACATCACTAGAATCATTATAAATATACTGATTTAAAAAATCTTTATATTTAACTGAATCAATACCTTGTTTTTTAAGTTCTTTGACTATTTCACGGGCTTCTTCTAAATACATTATTTCTATTAAATAATTATATATTCCTATTAATTCTTCAGCACTCTTATTCTCCACTGAAAGATTCTTTTTAGCTTTTTCATAAATAAAAGCTCCGCTACCAATATATAAATCTTTATTAGGAAATAATACAGCGTTATTGTATGATTTTAAGTCTGTCTTATAATTTTCTTCGATAAAAACTTTGTCCTGTGAAAATTCATTAAGATCACAATAACAAGCACGTATTGATTCCTTTTGGTCCAAATCAAAAGGATCATAATAATATTTATTTTTTTCAGGCAAATATGGGCGCAAATTATGACCATTTATTAGGCTCATTACACTTGTCTTACAATTTTTAAATCTTCTTATCTCAGCGTCTGTTAAAACTTTTTCTACTAATTCATTATTTTTTGCAAACACTTTAATTTTATTAAAATTTAATATCAGTTTTTCAATTGATCCAGTATCTAAGTGTTTTATATAATATTTACCATTTTCACTTTGATATATTGTACATAAAGCCATAGGCCAATCAAAATTTAACTTTTCTAAAGGATTTACACCACAAGGATTAAATACACCAACTATTTTTAGATTGTTTTGCATTTTTTTACCTCCATTTAAATGGTTATTCTATCACCACTTGTTTAAAAATACAATACTTTTAAAAAGAGAAGGTTTAACCTTTTCCTTGTGTTTTTATATTGTATTTGATCAATTATTTATTTTTGATATTCGCAAACATATCCTTCGTCATAAATACCTCTTATAACATCAATTTTTTCTTGAGAATCAATTTTTGCATTTATAATTTCACTTTTAATAGCATCATAATAATTTTTATTTATCTTAATAGTTATACTATATTCAGAATCACTTTCATTAGTAATTATATTTAAATATTTAAATTGTTCTTTATATGTCTGAATTAATAATTGAAATAAGCCAGAAACAATTTTTTGAGTCAATACAAATATTGGATTGTCTTTTTCTGTTTCCACTATTTTGAATGTTGCTTTAGCATAAAGTTCGTTCAAAATATCTTTGTTATCAAAACCCATTTTAATTTGAAAAACAGTATAAAAGTTTTTACTTTCTTCATATTTATTACAAACGATACTAGAACTATTCTTAATTAAATCATCTAAATTATCTAATTTTAAAGATTTTGCAGTAACAGTAGCTGGTAAAGTTCCTTTTTCTTGAACTTCAATTGTATAATCAATATTATTAAGATAACTAGAATTAACAAGGCCAAAAGCAACTTCCTCATATAATCTAAAGTCTTCTACATTTATTACAAAATCTTTACTAAATTCATGAGTATATAAATATTTATATATACCATTTTGCTTAACAAATAGTAAGAGTGTCAAATTTGCCAAATTATTTTTAAAAACAATTTGTGATTGTTGTTTATATGTACTAGGATTTACATAAAAATATTGGAAACTGGAATAGTTTATTGATAGATCAAGAATTTTATTTTCTGGTTCTAAAATTTTATAATTTTGAGGATAATTCATGATACCATCAAATTTTGCAATAGCAATTTTATTAGAATAATCTGCAGTCAAATTCCTTTTACCAGTTAATATCATGACTTTTTTATAATCTTCTCCAGCACTTTCAGCTAGATACTTTAATGGTTCCGCTGTTTTCAATGAATCAAACAAATAATCTTTGCCATTTTTAACTGTTTCTGCATAATTTAAAGCAAAAACAAAGCCATTATAACCAGCAGCACTATCATCACCATTTTTTACACCAATTTGATCAAGACTTGTTGCGGAATTTGCTATAAAGTCTTTAGCGTGAGCATTTATTACAGTATCAGTTTTATTGATGCCCGAATTAGTAACCGCTGCAAAGTTAGCCAGAGTTTCAAGCGTAAAGTTTCCACTTGCACAATTAGCATAGAGACCATTACCACAGATATTATAGCCTTGATAATGATGAAATAATTCGTGAGATAAAACCAGTTTTGAATTATCAAAATTTGATATGGTAGAACTAACTACAAAAAAGGGAAAAGCATAAGTAGTTAAAATATTTTCAACAGTTGCATCATCAACACCATAGATTCTTGCCATAATTTTAGTGAAAAGATCTAAATCAGGATTTACATAAAAACCTAAAGCTCCTGTGTTTTTAACGTCAGTATCAATAATAAAAACAGGCATTGCTTTCTTCATATAAGCTATATCTATATTATTTTCTTTTAATATTTTTTCTGCTTTTGTAGTAGCTTCTTGATATGCTCCAAAAGAAATCACTTCTGCTATTTCACCTACCAACCATTCTTCTAATTTAGCAGTATAAGTAAATTTGAAACCAAATGAGTCTTCATAAGCTTTAACTGTGTTTTCTAAATGATCAGCTATTTTTGTAGCATCACTATCTTTAATAGCGTTAGCACCTGAAGTGGTATAATAAACTATAAAATTACCATTAGATGATAAAACTGCTTTACTTAATTTACTTAAATCATTCTGTTCTGATATTAAAGGTACAATTGATTGATCAAAATTATATATTCCTGATGTACCACTTTTTACATCCCATTTAACATCAGCTAATGTAATTTTTCTAATTACATACTTAGCCGTTTCAGGGCTTAATGAATCTGCCAAAGAAGCTGCTTTCTCCAGCAATATGTTGGGGTCTATTAATCCAGACCCAACATTCTTATATTTATAATCTAATTTGCCATAATCATATAAAGAATATGCTAATTCTTTAATATATTTATCAGCACTTATCTTTTCATTTTTATATTCTTCTTCTAAAATACCATTAATAGTTTCTTTTTCTTCATATACTCTATTTGACACTATATTGGCTGGCAATTTAATATCAAAATCATTAAATGGATCGGCAAATTTATTTATTTTTTCTTTCCAAAAAATAAATAACCCAATTAATATTAATATTATTATTAGTATTACTACTATACCATTTTTCTTTTTTTTCTTTTGATTAAAAACAAAACCACAATTAGTACATTTCTCAGTACTAGTTAAATTTTCAGTTCCACA
>CAYWQQ010000032.1:415-5574 GCA_964461005.1 uncultured Muribaculaceae bacterium | reverse complement strand
AAAGTATTAAAAAGATAAAAAGGAGTTTTCATGAAGAAAATTGACAATGGAATGAATCAAGAATTACTTCATAATTTAAATAGAGATACAAATTATATTAAAAAAATTCCAGCATCTTTTCAAACCGAAGAGATGGCTTTTTTAGTTATTGATAGAGATATATCATTATTTAAGTATATTGAAATAAGAACACCACAAATTTGTTCTAAAGCAGTAGAAAAAGATCCTAATACAATTAAATATATAGAAAATGCTGGTAATAAATTAGAAAAAATAGCAGTTACTAAGCAACCAACAGTAATTCAGTATTTAAAAAATCCCAATATGAATATTTGGAAAATAGCATTAGAACAGAATGGTAACTGTCTTCAATACTTAAATAAACAAACAGAAGATTTATGTTTAATAGCATTAAAATCAACTCCTTCAGCTATTCAATATGTTTTAAATATCACGCCTGCTCTAGCGCTACAAGCTGTATCAGCAGATGGATTACTATTACAATTTGTAAAAGAACAAAATCGAGAGATAGTTTTAAAAGCAGTTTCAGAAGATGGCTTGGCCCTTCGCTTTGCCAACTTTTTTGATGAAGAAATATACATGGCAGCTGTTAAATGTGATGGAAATGCTTTGGAATTTGTTGAAGAACAAACATTTGAAATTTGTTTGGAAGCTATTTTAAATAGTTATGAAGCTATTAAATTTGTGCATGATCAAACAGCAACATTATCTTTAATAGCTGTCTTAAAAAACGGTTTATCTCTTGAATATATTCATAATCAAGAAGAAAGAATCTGTTTAGAAGCAATAAAACAAAATCCAAATGCTATTTCATTTGTTAAAGCAATGAAAAAGGAATATCAAATAATTGCAGTTAAAAATTGTTTAAAAAGAATTAAATATAGTCCTGCATATATAAATGAAATAACTGATGTAAAATTAAAAAAAGTTGTTTCAAATTTAATTTTTAAAAAGCAGGAAAAATAAATGAACGCGGTTTATATTCATATTCCTTTTTGTGAAAATATATGTTCTTATTGTGATTTTTCTAAACTATATTATGAATCAAATTTAGTTTCAAAATATCTAAATATATTAGAAAAAGAAATTGTAGATAATTATCATGGAGAAAAAATTGATACATTATATATAGGCGGAGGAACTCCAACATCACTTTCACTAGAGGAATTAAAAATTTTATTTAAAATATTAAATAAAATAAATTTATCAGAGAAATATGAATTTACTTTTGAGTGTAATATAGAATCAACAAGTAAAGAAAAACTAAAATTTTTAAAAGATAATAAAGTAAATCGTTTATCTTTTGGCATTCAAAGTTTTAATGAAAATAATTTAAAATTTTTAGAAAGAAAACATACCAAAGAAACTGCTATAGAGAAGGTTAGGGAAGCCCAAGAAATTGGATTTAATAATATTAATATTGATTTAATTTATGCTCTTCCAAATCAAACTGTTGCAGAATTAGAAACAGATTTAAAGATACTTATTAATTTAAATGTTCAACATGTATCTTGCTATTCTTTGATAATTGAAAAACACACTAAGATTTATAATAAATGTAATGATATTGATGAAGATTTAAATTATCAGATGTATTGTTTAATTAATAAAGTATTAGCAGAAAATAATTTTGAGCACTATGAAATTAGTAATTATGCGAAAAATAAATTTACTTCTCAACATAACTTAAAATATTGGACTAATCAAAAATATTATGGTTTTGGTTTGAGTGCCGCTGCTCATAACGAAAATGAAAGAATCATAAATACTAAAAATATCTTAGAGTATTTAAAAGGTAATTATATATTTGAAAGAGAAAAGTTAACTAAAGAATCTAAGATGGAATATGAAATTATATTGGGATTGAGATTATTAAAAGGGATTGATCTGGAAGAATTGTTAAACAAATATAATATTGATTTTTATCATAAATATCCATTTGAAACATTAATTGATAAAGGTTATTTAATAAAAAAGGATAATAGAGTTTTTGTTTCAGAAAATGATTTGTTTCGTTTAAATGAAATATTAATTAATTTATTAAATCAGAAAGAGGAATAAAGATGAAAATAGCAATTTTAGGTACAGGAGCATATGGTTTATCAATAGCGTTGATGTTAAATGAAAAAAATAAAAACATTATGATGTGGACTAAGTTTGAAACTGAAAAAGAATTATTAGAAGAAAACCATGGTAATGATAAATTATTACCAAATATTGTTTTACCAAATAATATTAAATTTACAACTGATATGAAAGAGTGTATAGAAGATAGTGACATTATTTTTATGATGGTACCGGCTGGTTTCGTAGATAGCGTAAGTAGAGAATTAAACAATTATTATAATAATCAATATATTTGTATTGGCTCTAAAGGAATAGAACAAGATACTTGTCGTTTTGTTGAAGAAGTAGTTAGTAAAACTATTAAAACTAAAAAGATTGCTGTTATTTCTGGGCCTTCTTTTGCAATTGATATTGCTAATTATCAACCAATTGGATTATCTTTAGCGTCTAAAGATAACAAAACTTTAAAAGTTTTAAAAGAAGTTTTAGATAATGATTATTTAAAGATTAGAGAAACAGATGATGTTATAGGTATAGAAATTTGTGGTTCAATCAAAAATATAATTGCTATTGCCTCAGGAATTGCTGATGGTATGGGTTTATCAGATTCATCTAAAGCTATGTTAATTACAGAAGCTTTACATGATATTAAGGAATTAATTCATACTTTAGGTGGTAATAAGAAAACTATTTTATCTTATGCTGGAATTGGTGATTTACTTTTAACTTGTACTAGTATAAAAAGCCGAAATTTTAGTTTTGGAAAATTAATTGGTAGTCAAGCAAGTGAAAAAGAAATTTTAGAATATCAAAAAAATACCACAATTGAAGGATTATACACTTTAAAATCTATTTATAAATTACTAAAAAACAAAAAAGTAGATATGCCTATAATTGATATAATGTATCAAATTGTAATAGAAAAAGCTGATATAAATTTAATTAAAAAGTTTTTAAGAGAAAAATTATAAGATTTAAACTAGTGTTGTTAAAAATTTTTTGATATGATATATTACCTGATGTGAGGAGAAAAAAATGAAAAAATTTAAATTATTAATGTTATCTATGTTTATTATGGTTCTATTAACTACTGGTTGTGGAGCTGAAAAAGTGTATGATTCAAATGTAAAATTTATTGATAGAAATGATTCTTATTTTATTAAGATTAATGGCAAAAAATTTATGGCAGGTGACAAAATAGCTAGTTTATCATCTGTAGGATATACTTTAAAATCAAATGAAGTGAATTTTGAATTACCTGCTAACAAATATATGATTGGTGCTGGTAATATGGTTAATTCAAATAATGAAAACATTTTTGATGTAACACCATTTAATATAACTTCTTCAAAAATTAAGGTTTCTGATTCAGTTATTGGTGGATTGAATTTGAGTTATGTTTGGGCCAAGAAAGATAAAAAATCAGCAGATTTTGAAGTTTATGGTGGAATTAAATTAGGATCCACAAAAGAAGAAGTAGAAAGTGCTTTTGGCAAACCAAATTCTGTAGTTAATAATAATGTTTATAAATATGTGTCTGAAGAAACATATAGAAGTTATACGTTTACTTTTGATGACGAAGAAAAAGTGTCAGATATTGAATGGCGAAATATAGTTTTTAATAGAAAGATGATTGATTAATTAATCATCTTTTTTTATATGTTAATAATAGCAAAATTGAAATTATAAAAAATAATTATATTGCAAACAATTGTTTGTGGTATAATTATTTTGGTGATAATATGGATAGAATTATTTTTCATATTGATGTTAATAATGCTTTTTTATCTTGGAGTGCTATCTATCTTTTAAATAATGGTTTAAAAGAAGATATCAGAAATTTTTCGTCTGTTATTGGTGGAGATGAATCAAGAAGAGCCGGTATTGTTTTAGCGAAGAGCATATCTGCTAAAAAATATGGCATTATAACTGGAGAAACATTATATACAGCTAGAAAAAAATGCCCAGGATTAAAGATCTATCCACCAGTTCATTCTTTTTATCAAAAACAATCAAATTTATTATTTAATTACTTAAAAAAATATAGTCCAGATATAGAAATATGCTCTATCGATGAATGTTTTTTAGATTATGGTAAAGTTAAAAACATATATGGTGATTCATTAGCATTTGCCTATAAAATAAAAGATGAAATTAAAGAAAACTTGGGTTTTACAGTTAATATTGGGATTGGTAATAATAAATTATGTGCTAAAATGGCTTCTGATTTTACTAAACCCGATAAAGTTCATACTTTATATATGAATGAAGTAGAAGAAAAAATATGGCCATTACCTATCGAAGAATTATTTGGTATTGGTAGAAAAACTAGTCCTAAATTACATGATCTAAATATTAATTATATAAGAGATTTAGCTAATGCTGATTATAGTGCTTTATACCCATATTTTAAAAACCAAACAGCTATATTGATAGATAAAGCTAAAGGTATAGATAATGAGCCTGTAATAAGTGAAAGACCTGAATATAAAGGTGTTAGTAATACCAAAACTTTACCAAAAGATTTAACAACCAAAGAAGAAATATTTAATGCTCTTAGAGGGATTGCAGAAAATATAGGTATAAGCTTAAGAAAAGATAATCGTTATGCTAAAGTAATAACTATTATTTTAAAAGATTGTTATTTTAAAGTTTATACTCATCAAAAGAAATTAAAAAATGCTACTAATTTAAATTTAGAAATTTTTAATATTGCTAAAAAATTAGTAAATGAAATTTGGGATGAAACTCCCATTAGATTAGTTGGAATAAGAGCTGATAATTTAGTAAATGAATTAAATTATCAAGTATCATTATTTGATTCATTTGAGGATTTTAAGAAGTTATCAAAATTAGATGAAACAGTTGATAAATTAAAAGATAAATATGGTGTTGATATAATTAAAACTGCTAACTCAGATAAATAAAGATATACGATTGACATGTATCTTTGTTTATTATAAAATACTGTTGCTATAAGAAACATAATTAAAACAGATTTGGAGATAAATATATGTTAAAACTATTAAAGTACTTAAAACCTTTTGCTTTTATAATTCTTATTATTATAG
>CAYWQQ010000032.1:0-405 GCA_964461005.1 uncultured Muribaculaceae bacterium | reverse complement strand
AGGATTACTTTTTGTACAAGCTAATTGTGATTTGGCAATGCCTTCATATATGTCAGACATTGTTAATGTTGGAATTCAACAAAATGGTATTGATAATCCTGTTCCAGAAGTTATTAGAGAAAGTGAGTTTAATAAAATAACTATATTTTTAAATAATAAGGAAATAGATTATTTAAAAGATAATTATGTATTAGTAAATAAAAATCAAACAACTGATAATGTTGTAGCTAAAAACATAATAAAAAAATATAATCTTAAAATCAACCAACCAATTTATGTTTTATCAACAAATAATATTATTAAATTAAATAAAATAATTAGTAAATCAATGATGATTGTATATCAAATAGAAACTGGAAATATATCTAAAAATAGCAATGATTTTTCGTTACCTAAAGGAATTGA
>CAYWQQ010000031.1:0-5584 GCA_964461005.1 uncultured Muribaculaceae bacterium | reverse complement strand
TTCTCTGTTTATAATAAGAAATTGTATTTAGGGAATATTATCGAAATAAGAAAAGGTCCAAAATTTCCTTTCCTTATTACAGATAAAGATAATATTATTCCTTATCTTGAACAATTCATAATTGAAGTAAATTATGAAGAAAAAAGGATAGAAACAACATATTTATTAACTGATTAGGAGGTAATTATGAAGATTGATATTTTAACATTATTTCCTCAAATGTTTAATGGTTTTTTAAGTGAATCAATCATTAAAAGAGCTCTAGATAGTAAAAAAGTAGAAATCATGATTAGAAATCTACGTGATTATTCAAAAGATAAACATCAAAAAGTAGATGATACACCTTATGGTGGTGGAGCTGGTATGGTTTTGATGTGCCAACCTATTTTTGATGCAGTTAAAAATTTAAAAAAAGAAAATACAAAAGTAGTTTTATTAACTCCACAAGGAGTACCATATAATCAAAAATTAGCGGGAACTTTAAGTAAAGATGAACATATAATTTTGATTTGTGGTCATTATGAAGGCTTTGATGAAAGAATTGTTTCTTTAGCAGATATGGAAATCAGCATAGGTGATTATGTTTTAACTGGTGGAGAATTACCAGCTATGGTTATTACCGATAGTATAACTAGACTAGTTGATGGTGTGATTGAAAAAGATTCAATTGATAACGAATCTTTTAATGAAAATTTATTAGATTATCCAACATATACTAAACCAAGAGAATTTGCAGGAATGAAAGTGCCAGATGTTCTTTTAAATGGTAATCATAAAGAAATAGAAAAATGGCGTCAAACAGAAAAAATGATTAAAACATTAGAAAAAAGGCCAGACTTAGTGAAAAACAAAAAAACAGGCTATGTTTTAATAAAAGATAATAAAAAACAAGAAGTTAGTTATTTTGAATATAATAAAATCAGTGGATTAGAAATAACGCCTAAAAACGATCCAAGAAGAGATGATATTATTAGTATTAATAAAATGATTATTATTAAAAAATCATTTATAGAAAAAATTGCTAAAATTAGAATCAATAAAAAATTAGGAATCATCTTAAATCAATTCAATGATTTATTATTAAGTGAAGATGATGATGAAGGCACATCAGCTCTCTTAGGAGAAGCTGAAAAATATCGTGATTATATTATTAATACATATATTAAATATTTAGGTGAAGAATATCGACATCAAATATTAAAACAAATTCAAATTGTTATTAAAGAATTAAATAGACGTCTTAGTTTAATGAAAGAAATCAAAAATAATGAAGTTGATAATTATGAGCACAAAACTAGATAATAGTTGTATCTTTTTAAAATATATGATAAACTTTTTATGTTGAAAAAGATGATCCGCTTGATTTAATGATCATTAATAAGAAAAGGAGTGACAGAGATGAATGTTATTGACAAAATAACTGAAAAACAACTTAATCCAAATATTCCAGAATTTAGAGTAGGAGATACAGTAAATATTGGAGTAGAGATAGTTGAAGGAAAAAGAAAACGTATCCAAAATTTTGAAGGAATTGTAATTTCTCGTAAAGGTCAAGGTATAAGTGAAACTTTTACAGTTAGAAAATTATCTTCAGGAATTGGTGTTGAAAGAACTTTCCCAGTAAACTCACCTGTAATTGCAACTTTTACAGTTGTTAAAAAAGGTAAAGTTAGAAGAGCTAAATTGTATTTTGTTAGAAATTTAATTAAACAATTTAAAACAAAAGAAAGGAATTAATAAGGTCTTAGACCTTATTTTTCAATTAAAATGAAAAAATATACCAAATCAATTATATTTTATTTAGCAATTATCATAGTTGTGATACTATTAAGAACATTTATTATTACACCAATTATTGTTGAAGGAGATTCAATGAATTCAACTTTATTTAATAATGATATAATGATTTTAAATAAAATAGGGTTTTCATTAGGTGGTTTGAATCGCTTTGATGTCGTTGCAATAAAAAGAGAAAATGATCATTTAATAAAAAGAGTTATTGGTTTGCCTGGTGAAAAAATAGAATATAGAGATAATCAGCTCTATGTTAATAATAAAAAAATAAAAGATCCCTATGCTAATATAACTACTGATTTTAGTACTGAATATTTAATAAAAGATGGAATTGTTCCTAAAGATAAGTATTTTGTATTAGGGGACAACCGCTCATATTCAGCTGATAGTAGAATTATTGGTTTTATAGATAAAAAAAGTATTATTGGCAAAACTAATTTAATTATTTTTCCTTTTAATCATATTAAAATAATAAAATAGAGTTATTAAAAACTCTATTTTTATGTTAAAATGATTTTAGGTGTTTTATGAAAAAAGAAAAGAAAAAATTAATTGAATTAACTATTTTAATTATTATCTTATTGATATCTCTTTTGTTTAAAAACGAAACAAGAGAAGATATAATCAAATTTAATTATTGTATTGATGGAGATACATTTAATGCCTTAATAGATAATAATCCAACGACAATCAGGTTATTAGCAGTTAATACACCAGAAAACACTAATAAAAAAGAATATTATGGAGAAGAATCTAGTAATTATACTTGTGAATTATTAAAAAAAGCTAAACAAATAAAAATAGAATATGATGATAATTCAAATTTAAAAGATAAATATAAGCGAACTTTAGGTTGGATATTTATTGATGAAAACTTATTGCAATTATCATTAATAGATAAAGGTTATGCTGAAGTTAAATATTTATATGGAGAATATAAATATACTAATAAATTATTAAAGGCTGAAGCAACTGCTAAAATTAATAAAATTGGTATTTGGAAGCAATAAAAAGGAGAACATATGAAAGATTTTTATGTCCATTCCAATCTAAGTCATGATGGAATTGCAAGTATAGAAGATTATATCAAAATAGCTAAATAAAAAAATATTGATGAAATATTAATTACACTAATAGATAAAAATAAAGGAATAGAAATCAACACTTCTGGAATAAGATATGGTTTGGGGACATTTCATCTTAATATAGATATTATTAAAAGATATAAAGAATTAGGTGGTAAAATCATCACAATTGGTTCTGATGCTCATAAAACAGCCGACTTAGGAAGAGATTTACTTTTAGCTTTAAATGTATTAGAAGAAGTTGATTTTAACTATATAACAATTATTCATAACAGAAAACCAGAATTTATTAAAATAAAAGATTTAAAATAAGAGGAAGTGATAATATGAACGAAAACAAAACAAATATCAACTGGTATCCAGGTCATATGGCTAAAACTAAAAGACTAATCAAAGAAAAAATTAAATTAGTAGATCTAGTTTTTGAAGTTATAGATGCTCGTATTCCCTATTCATCTAAATTAAAAGAAATAGATGAATATATAAATAATAAAGAAAAAATATTAATTATGACAAAAATTGATTTAGCTGATCCAAATGAAACTAAAAAATGGATTAAATATTATCAATCTTTAGGTTATTTAGTTATTGATATAAATTTGTTATCTGATAAGACTAATTTAATTGAAAACGAATTAAAAAATAAGTTAAAATTAATAAATATTAAATTAGCAGCTAAAGATATTAAAACATCAATTATAAGAGCCTTAATTGTTGGCGTGCCTAATGTTGGTAAGTCAACTCTAATTAACGCTCTAGCTAACAAAAGAGCAGCTCATGTAGGTAATAAACCAGGCATTACTAAAGGACTAAGTTGGATTAAAGTAAATGACTATTTAGATTTATTAGATACTCCTGGTATTTTATGGCCAAAATTAAATAGTGAAGAAGAAGCCTTTCATTTAGCAATAACCAATGCTATTAGAGAAGATATTTTACCACTAGATAAAATTGTTTTTTATTTAATTGATTTTTTAAAAAAATATTATTTAACTAATTTAAAAGAAAGATATAATTTAAGTAATCAAGATGATGACACTATTGAAATATTGGATATGATAGGTAAAAAAAGAGGAGCTTTATTAAGAGGTAATGAAATTGATTATGATAAAGTATATTCCTTAATATTAAAAGATTTTACAAATGGTTATTTAGGTAAAATAACTTTAGATCGTTATGAGATGATTATTAATGAATGATTTATATGAATATGAATTAGAATTAATTAACCGAGGGTATCAACTAATTGGTGGTATTGATGAAGTAGGGAGAGGTCCTTTGGTTGGTCCTGTGGTAGCAGCCTGCGTAGTTTTACCTTTACATTATAAATTGTTAGGTTTAACTGATTCAAAAAAATTAAGTGAGAAAAAAAGAAATGAGTTTTTTGAAATTATAAAAAGAGATGCTTTAGGGATTGGTATTGGTATTATTGATGAAAAAATAATTGATAAAATAAATATTTATGAAGCAACAAAACTAGCTATGAAAGAAGCAATAAAAAATAATCCAATTAAAATAGAATATATATTAATTGATGCTATGAAATTAGATATTGTTATTCCTTTTCAAGCTATTATCAAAGGTGATCAAAAAAGTATTTCTATCGCTGCTGCTTCAGTTATTGCAAAAGTAACTAGAGATAAATTGTTAGTAGAACTAGATAAAAAATATCCACAATATGATTTTAAAAATAATAAAGGTTATGGTACGAAAAAACATTTAAATGCTTTAAAAGAACATGGTGCAATAAAAGAGCATCGTACTTCCTTTAAACCGATTCAAGATGTGTTGAATTGTAAATAAATATAATTATCTATTTTATTAGAGGAAAATAATGTATAATACCAATAATAATTATTTAGGATGTGATATAAATGACAAAAAATTTAGTAATAGTGGAATCTCCATCTAAATCAAAAACAATTGAAAAGTATTTAGGTAAGGATTATAAAGTTTTATCTTCAAAAGGACATATTCGTGATTTAGCAACTACAGGTAAATATGGATTTGGTATTGATGTTGATAATAATTTTGAACCAAGCTATATACCAATAAAAGGCAAAAAGAAATTTATAGATGAATTAAAAAAAGAAACTAAAGCATCTGATTTTGTTTTCTTGGCAACTGACCCTGACCGTGAAGGAGAAGCTATCAGTTGGCATTTAAAAGACGCTTTGAGTATTGATGAAGACAAATACCAAAGAGTTGTTTTTAATGAAATAACTAAAGATGTTGTTAGAGATGCTTTTAATCATGCAGGAAAAATTGATGATAATTTGGTTAAATCTCAAGAAACTAGAAGAATGTTAGATCGTATTATTGGATTTAGATTAAGTAAATTAATGCAAGCTAAAACTGGAGGCAGAAGTGCTGGAAGAGTTCAAAGTGTAGCTTTAAAATTAATTGTTGATCGTGAAAGAGAAATAGAAAAATTTGTTGAAGAAGAATATTGGAGTATTGAAGCTAACTTTAATACTTTTGAAGCTAGTTTAGATACATACAATTATAAGAAGATAGAAATAAAAAACGAATTAGAAGCTGATGAAATAATTAGTAAATTAACTAATGCTTTTAAAATCGCTGATGTTTCGAAAAAACAAAAAAAGAAACAATCAAAAGTTCCTTATATAACTAGTACTTTACAACAAGATGCTAATACCAAATTAAATTTTATCGCTAAAAAAACTATGTCTTTAGCGCAAAAA
>CAYWQQ010000030.1:0-6122 GCA_964461005.1 uncultured Muribaculaceae bacterium | reverse complement strand
TGTGACAGCTATACCACCGTGACAGTTTATTTCAACAACATCTTCTTTAGTATAAGTTTTAGGAGCTAAAAAGAGAGAAACTAGAACTTCGTCTATTTTTTCTTTATTATCAATAATATATCCATAATGGACTGTATGACTTTTTTGTGTTTTTAAATTTTTTCCTTTAAAAACATTTGAAACAATTTCAACCGCTTCTGGGCCACTAATTTTAACAATTGAAATTGCTCCAGTCCCTAAAGGAGTTGCTATCGCAACAATAGTATCTTCCATTTTGCTCCTTTCTTATATAAAAAAACGAATTATTTATTCGTTTATTCCATACTTTTTGTTAAATTTTTCAACTCTTCCTGCTTTTGATGTTCTTGTTTGTTTTCCTGTATAAAAAGGGTGACACATAGAACAAACTTCTACTTGAATATCATTTGTAGATTGCGTTTTAAATGTTGCTCCACAACTACAAGTAGCTGTTACTTCTTTAAACGCTTTTTTTTGTTTTGTCATTTTTTTGCTCCTTTCCCCGTTAAATCTTTTTTATTATAACAATTGTTTCAATCTTTTTCAAGCACTTTATTCGGCAATTATATCTGCACCTACATTTTTTAATTTTTCTATTATATTATCATAACCTCTTAAAATGTGATCGACATTACTTATTACAGTCTTTTCCTTTGCAATTAGTCCTGCCAAAACCATACATGCTCCACCTCTCAAATCTGTTGCTTCAACTTCTGAACCAATAAGCTCTGTTTTTCCCTTTATAGTCGCTTTATTGCCTTTATACTCAATATTTGCACCCATTTTATTCAAATAATCTAAATTTTGAAAACGATTTTCCCATATTGTTTCTTCTATTGTTGAAATACCTTCACATTGAGTTAAAAGAACTGATAAAGGTTGTTGTAAATCGGTTGGAAAACCTGGATATCCCAAAGTCTTTATATATATAGGCAAAAATTTTTCTGGTTTGCTGACTGTAATTTGACTATTTTCTATATTTATTTTGGTACCTGCTTCTTTTAATTTAGATATTAATGCATCAAGATGCTCTGGAATAACGCTTTTAATAATTAAATCTTTACCGCATAGTGCTCCAGCTATTAAATATGTACCTGCTTCTATTCTATCGGGAATTACTTCGTGAAAACATTTTCCCAATTTATTAACACCTATAATTTTAATTTCACTAGTTCCCGCACCAACTATTTTAGCTCCCATATTGTTTAAAAATATAGCTACATTAACGATTTCCGGCTCTTTAGCTGCATTTTCAATAATTGTAGTGCCCTTAGCCTTTGATGCCGCTAACATAAGATTTATGGTTGCTCCAACACTGGGTACATCCAAATATATGTTTGCTCCAATTAATTCTTCAGCTTCAATAGTGTACAAATTGTTTTCTTGTGAAACTTTCGCCCCTAAAATTTCAAAACCCTTTAAATGAAGATTAATTGGTCTAGATCCAATATTACACCCACCCGGAAAAAACATTTTTACTTTTTTAAATTTACTTAATAAAGCACCCATAAAATAATACGAGGCTCTAAGTTTTTTAGAAATTTCTTCAGGTATTTCTTTGTTAACGATGTTTTTTGAATTTATTTTCATTTCTCCATTAATATAGTTTACTTCGGCACCTAAGTATTCTAATATTTCATTTAATGCCTCTCTATCAGTAATGTTTGGTACATTAGCAATCGTCACTTCTTCGTCAGATAATATTGAGGCAGGAATTAAAGCAACAGCACTATTTTTTGCGCCACTAATTTCAATTATACCTGTTAGATTTTTTTGTCCATTTATAATAATTTTTTCCATTTGAACCTCCCTAATTTTTGTTGGCACATCCTAATAAATCAATTTTTTTATTAACAACATTTTTAATTGCTATGACTCCAGAGCTAATTATTTTTCTAGGATCATATGTAGAATAATTTTCAATATAAATTCTCACTGCTTGAGCCCATGCCATTTGTAATTCCGTATTAAAATTAATTTTACTAATCCCATTTTCAATAGATTTTTTTGTTATTTCATCAGACAAGCCAGTCCCACCGTGCAACACCATGGGAATATCAAGCATTTTATTTATTTCTGACATAATTTCAAAATTAATTTTCGGTTCTCCTTTATATTCACCGTGAACACTTCCTAAAGCAGGGGCTAAAAAATCAATACCTGTTTCATTTACTAACATTTTGCAGTCATTTGGTTTTGCATATAAAATTTCTATTTCTCCACTATCTTCAGATCCTCCAACATGACCGACTTCTGCTTCAACACTAACATTATTATTTTTTGCTAACGTAACAACTTCTTTAACAATTTTTATATTTTCTGCTATTTCATACATAGAAGCATCTATCATTACTGATGTAAAACCGCTTTCTATTGCTTTTTTGCAAGATTCAAAAGTTTTACCATGGTCAAGATGTAAACAAACAGAAATATTTATATTAAGATCCTTTATTAATCCCTTTACCAGGCTAGAAACAGTGTTATATCCGCCCATATATTTAACTGCGCCTTCACTTACACCTAAAATAACAGGACTATTATGTCTTTCACACTCTTCCAATATAGCTTTAGTCCATTCTAAATTGTTAATATTAAACTGTGGAACAGCATAATTTTCTTTTTTCGCTTTTTTTAACATTTCTTTTGAGTTTATTAACATATTATCACCTATAAATATAGTATTATTATTTATAACATTAGTCAAATCAATAAAGCTAAGAAGACGTTTTTTTACAAAAAAAAAAACAATTAATTGTTTTTATAAATAAATAGTATTCTATTTCTTTTTTCTAAATCTTTAATTACTTCTATTTTAACATCACTAAGATACTTTTTAACTATTTTTCTAATTGCTGGAGCTTGATTTGCACCAATTTCAAAGCAAATCAAAAAGTTTTTTTCTAATACTTTACTAATGTTTTTTAATATTTCCTCATAAAAATATAAACCATCATTTTTTGCAAAGAGAGCAAGTTTAGGTTCATTCCTTAAAACTATTTCCATTACTTCTTCATCTTTTTTTAAATATGGAGGATTACTGATAATAATATTAAATTTACTATTATTTTTAATTATTTTATTTAAAAGATATGATTTATATATATTACATTTCACTTTTAATTTTTTAGCATTATTTTTTGTTAAATTTATTGCTTTTGACGAAATATCTATTAAATCAACTTTCGAATTAACTATTTCTTTGGCTAAAGATAAGCCTATAATTCCACTTCCACAACCTATGTCTAAAATTTTTATTTCTGATGAAAACATTTTCTTAGCTCTTTTTAATGTTTCTTCAACTAATTGTTCTGTAACAAACCTAGGTATTAAAACGCCTTTTTTTACAAAAAAATTGTAATGATAAAAGTCAACATTGCCAATTATGTATTGAACAGGTTTTCCTGATTCATATTTTTTAAATGCTCTTTTTATTTTGTTCGGTTGATTTTGATTTGAATAATACTGAATTATTCTTTCTCTATCATTCATTAATTATTCTCCCGCTAATTTTCTTCTTATATCTTCGTTTATCAGCTCAGCTATCAACTCACCTAAGCCTCCAGCCATAATTCTATCTAAATGCATTAAAGTTAAATTGATTTGATGATCCGTAATTCTGTTTTGAGGATAATTATAAGTCCTTATTTTTTCTGAACGGTCTCCTGTTCCAATTTTTGTTTTTCTTAATTGACCATATTTTTGTTCTTGTTCTCTTTCTTTTTCTTCAATTATTTTACTAGTCAAAATTTGTAAAGCTTTCTCTTTGTTTTTTAATTGACTTCTTTCATTTTGGCAAGTTACTACTAAACCAGTTGGTAAATGTGTTATTCTTACTGCACTGTCTGTTGTATTAACACTTTGTCCACCAGCTCCACCGCTTCGATATACATCAATTTTTAAATCGTTTTCTTTGATTTCTATTTCAGAATTTTCTCTTTCTGGTAAAACTACAACTGTAGCAGTTGAAGTATGTATTCTTCCTTGAGATTCAGTGGCGGGAACTCTTTGAACTCTATGAGCTCCATTTTCATACTTTAATTTGGCATATGCGTTTTTTCCTTTTATAATAAATTCAATTTGAGAGTATCCTCCCGCTTGACAAGAAATACTGTTTATTATTTCTACCTTATAGCCTTCATAAGTAGCAAATTTATTATACATTTCAAACAGGTCACCAGCAAAAATGTTGGCTTCGTCACCGCCAGCTGCGCCTCTAATTTCAATTATTATGTTTTTAGAATCATTTTCTTCTTTAGGAATCAGTAATTTTTCTAATTCCATTTTTAATTCTATTTCTTTATTTGACAAAGTAACTAATTCTTCTTTGGCTAACTCTTCTAGTTCTGAATCATTTAACAATTCTTCGTTTTCTTTGATTTGATTTAATATATTTTTATATTTTTTATATGTAAAAACAATATCTTCAAGAGAAGATTTTTCTTTTGACAAAGCTTTCATTTGCTCAATATTTTTTATAACTTCTTCTGTTGATAATTTTTCGCTTAATTCTTCATATTTTTTTAGTGTTTCTTCTAGTCTGTTTATCAAGAAAACCACCCTCTATTCTTCTATATCAGTTTCTTCTTCTATTAATTCTAAGCTTTCTATGTCTTGAAAACCTTCTAACTCTTCCTCTTCATCTAAATCTTCAGAAATGTCTTCTATTCCATCTTCATCTAAGTCATATTCTTCTTCTTTTTTGATGACTTCATCATCTGCTGATAAGTGAATGTCATCTTCTAATTCTTCATCATCGTCATCAAGAGTTACAATCACATTGTGATTTTCTTTTAAATCCCATTTTTTATCATTTAGTAAGATAAATCTTCTATCGATTGTTAAAGAAGTGAAAAAATCCCCTACTAATTCTGTACGTTCTTCGTCGCTCATTTTTAATATATTTGCAACATCTTTAAATAATTCATTAGTTGAAAGTGTTTTCTTACTATTTTTAATAAGATAGTATGCTATATCTGTATAAGGTAATGCTTCTATTTCTTCAAATTTCATTTTTTTAAAATCCATTTTAGCCTCCAAAAAATTTTCTTTAAAATCTGCTCATAATTATAATACATTTTTTTAATATGAGCAACAATATATTATAAATTTGACCAGGAAAGTTCTATTTCAAATGATCCTTCTTTATTATCTTCTAAAAAAAGATCATATTCAATATTTAAATAATTAGGTTCTTTAACAATTTTTTTAGTAAAAATATAGGTGTTTATTGAGCAGAAAGGTGATTTTATTTCATATAAAGCTTTACTTTTTTTATTAATTAAAAATTTTAAATTTAATGTATAATTCTCTGCTGTTTTATTTATTTTAATTGTATTCCCAAAAAAAACTGTGGTTTCTTCTTCTTTATCTTTAAATACTATTTTGTTGTTTTTATATTCTCCTATTGTTTCTAAAAAGAACGCTTCTTCATTTGTTGATTTTATTTTTAATTTTATCTTAATTTTCATACGTATCTCCTTTTCAATCAGTATAACATTAAAAAAAGAATTATTTCTAATTCTTTTTTTTGTTTATTTTAATTATTATTTGATATAAAGACTCAAAATCAAATTCTTCAGTTTCCACTTCTATATTACTGTTTTTTAACCCATTTATTGTCTCTCTAACAGATTTTATAGCTCCATCTAAATCCAATTCATTGGTACTAGCTGCTGTTTTTACTTCACCAACGGCTGTTTGCTGTCTATATTCTTGAACTAATTCATCGGTATATGTTTTGGGTTGATCTGCCATTTCCTCTTTAGGTATTTCTTCAAAATCTATTAAAAACTTGTTTTTAGAAACTTTTTCTTCTGGTTTACTTATTTCCTCACTAGTTTTTATTCCAATTATGTCATCAATATTTTTAGTCTCCTCAATTGGATTAATATCTGTACTATTATTAATTATTTGATTAATATCATAATTAACTATAGGTTCAGGTTTAATAAAATCTATTCCATTAGTTTCTTCCATAAATGGTTTTACCTCTTTTGCTTGTTCAACTATTGGTACATCTGGTGAAAAATTAAATGGTGGTAACTCTGTGTTGTTATTTGAAAACGAATTTACTTCTGGAATTGGGTTCTCTTGAACTGGTTCTG
>CAYWQQ010000029.1:0-6172 GCA_964461005.1 uncultured Muribaculaceae bacterium | reverse complement strand
ATAAGATTTGATTAGTTGTAAAATTTGTATCGATATTTTGTTGAACTAAATCTAATATATTATATAAGGTATTAATATCTCTAATGGATTTAATTTTATTAAATAGAGCTTGAACAATTACTTGTTGATTTTGCCCTCTGACAAAATCACTACTTATATATTGTGTCCATTTTTCTCCACAAACAGAGTTAGGATGTCTGTTTCTTGCAAATGCTAAAGCTTGTTCACCGTTTAAAGTTTGTAATCCCTTTTTAACATAGATAGTATTTTTACCCCATTCGCGATTACTATTTTGTTCACAGAATGAATATGGTATATCAACTTCAACACCATTAACAGCATTTACTAGAGCTACAACACCTTTGAAATTAACTTTAACATAATAATCAATTTTTATTCCTGTAAAGTTTTCAATGGTTTTCTTCATACAACCAACATCTTGCCATGCAGCGTGAGTTATTTTGCTTTGTTTTTTGTTTGGAAAACAAGCAATTGGAACAAAAGTATCACGTGGAATGCTTAACATGGTTGTATTTAATGTGTCTGGATTAAATGTTATTACCATAATTGAATCACCATTAAAAGATGTAGCTTGAGAAATGTCATCTTTTTCTGAATCAACACCTAATAATAATAAGGTAAATGGTTTTTCAATAGTCATTTTTACTTCTTTTTCTTTAATTTCTTTAGCAACTTTCTTTTCTTTGCTTGATATTTCGAACAATTCTTTTTCAATATTTTCAAATTTTTCAACTGAATTAAACATCGTTTTATAGTTATTTGGTAAAAAAACAGCAGCAACTTCTTTTCTATATAAAGCATCTAATAAAGATAAATAACTGTCATATTCTTTTAAAGAATCTTTATTTATTTTTTCAGTTTCAATAATCTCCATACTTATAATATATCCATCAAAAGAATCTTTATTGTTTATAATTCCAATTTTTTTATTTTTTATATCGGCTATTTTTTCTATATTTGATTCTTTTAAAGATAATAGAGAAGTGGCATAAGTAATTTCATTTTTATTCATTTTGCTAATTGAAGAATAAGCTTTATTAATATAGTAAATTCCCATACCTTCCATAGCTGAAAAGGAAAGTAACGAAAATATAAATAGTATTAATACAATTGGTTTTTTGCTTTTATACTTAAAAGATTTAACTAAAAATAATAAACATATAATACTTATTACCCCTATACCTATATAGCGAATATAATTTTCAATTTCGTTTAATAATAGTATATTATAAATCAGTAATCCTGTAACTAATATTGTAATAATGGATAGAATCAATAAGATCTTTTTAAATTTCTTCTTCAGTTTCATTTTAGCCTCCGTGCTTCTTAATTATAAACCATAAAACTCACAATGACAATATAGTCAAAAAATAAAATTACTTTTTTAATAGATTTTACTTGCATTTTATTTTTCTTTTCTGTTATAATTAATAACGTGACTGCTTAGATGTGCAAGGTTGCTGATACACCAGGAAGAGTTGATTATTCAAAATGGTGCCAGGTTATTTGGACGGAGCAAGTCTATACTAGATATAGGCGAAGGGAGGATATTATGAAAAATAAGATTCGCATCAAATTAAAAGCTTATGATCACAGAGTTTTAGATCAAGCTGCAATGAAAATTGTTGAATCAGTTAAAAGAACAGGCGGAGAAGTTAGTGGCCCAGTACCATTACCTACTGAAATTGAAAAATATACAATTTTAAGAGCTGTTCATAAAGACAAAGATTCACGTGAACAATTTGAAAGAAGAACACACAAAAGACTTATTGACATTAATAACCCAAGTAAGGAAACAATTGAGGCATTAACTCATATTGATTTACCTAGTGGCGTTAATATTACAATTAACAACAAATAATTAGAGGAGGAAACTATGAAAGGAATCTTAGGCCGTAAATTAGGAATGACACAAGTTTTCACAGAAAACGGAAGATTAATTCCAGTAACGGTAATTGAAGTAGAACCTAACGTTGTAACTCAAATCAAAACCAAAGAAATCGATGGTTATGAAGCAGTTCAATTAGGATCTATAACTAAAAAAGAAAAAGTAAGTAACAAACCAGAAATGGGACATGTTAAAAAAGCTAACACAATGCCTAAGCGCTTCTTAAAAGAAATTAGAGGGGTAGATGTTTCTAAATATACATTAGGACAAGAAATCAAAGCTGATGAATTTGCAGCTGGTGAAATTGTTGATGTAACAGGAACAACAAAAGGAAAAGGAACTCAAGGAGTTATTAAGAGACATAATCAATCAACAGGCCCAATGGCTCATGGTTCTCAATATCATCGTGGTGTTGGTTCAATGGGTACTCTTAGACCAATGAGAGTTTTTAAAGGAAAAAAATTACCAGGACGTATGGGTAATGAGACAGTAACAATTCAAAATTTGGAAATTGTTTCTATTGATATGGAAAATAATTTGATTTTAATTAAAGGAAATGTTCCTGGCAATAATAAAGCAGTTGTTTCAATCAAAACTGCAATTAAAAACAGACCAAATAAAGAAGTATCTGTTTTAAAATCTTACTCAAATGAAATAAATTCAGAAGAAGTTGTTGAAAACATTGAAGAAGTAGAAACTGAAGAAGTTGTTGAAAATGTTGAAGAAGCAAACACTGAAGAAGTTGTTGAAAATGTTGAAGAAGTTGCAGAAAGCAATGAAGAAACAAATTCTGAAGAAGAAAATCCATCACAAGAAAGTAATCAAGAATAATTACTTCGGTAATTAATTGTGATGAAAGGAGGAAACAATATGTTAAAAATCGCTCTTTTAAATAATAAAGGTGAAAAATTAGAAGATATAAATCTAAACAAAGAGATATTTGGAATTGAACCTAATAAAACAGTTGTATATGATGCAGTTGTATTAGCTCAATCATCTCTTCGTCAAGGAACAGCTAAAACCAAAACAAGAAGTGAAGTTAGTGGTGGTGGTAGAAAACCTTGGAAACAAAAGAAAACAGGTAATGCAAGACAAGGATCAATTCGTTCTCCACAATGGAAAGGTGGAGGAATCGTTTTTGGACCAGTTCCACGTAGTTATGACAAAAAACAAAACAAAAAAGAACGTCGTCTAGCTGTTAAATCAGCCTTAGCATATAAATTAACTAATAAAGAAATTATTGTGGTAGATCAATTAAATATTGAAACACCAAAAACAAAAGAAATAGTATCTTTATTAAAAACATTAAAAATTGAAAAATCAGTTTTAATTATTACAAATGAATTAAGCGATAATTTAATTTTAGCAGTAAGTAATTTAAGTAATATTAAACTTATTTTACCAAATGAAGTTAATACTTATGATTTGGTAGCTTATGAATATATGATTATTACTAAGGATGCTTTAAATTCATTAGAGGAGGCATTTAAATAATATGGAAAAGAAATTTGATATCATTAAGGCGCCAATTATAACAGAAAAAAGCCAAGCAATTTCTACTAATGATCGTAAATATGTATTTAAAGTAGATGCCGATGCAAATAAAGTAGAAATAAAACAAGCTATTGAAAAAATTTTCAAAGTAAAAGTAGAAAAGATAAATGTTATTAATGTTAAACCAAAATCAAAAAGAGTTGGAAAATACTCTGGTATGACAAATAAATATAAAAAGGCTGTTGTTACTTTAGCTTTGAATAATAAAATAGAATTATAGGGAGGTAATAATATGCCAATTAAATTTTATAAACCTACAACTCCAGGAAGAAGAGGCATGAGTACATTAGTTAATGATGAAATAACATCAAGTACTCCTGAAAAATCATTATTAAGACCTCTTCCTAAAAAAGCTGGAAGAAATAATCAAGGTAAAATTACAATTAGACACCATGGTGGTGGAGAAAAAAGAAAATATCGTATAATCGATTTTAAAAGAAATAAATTTGATGTCGAAGGTATTGTAAAAACAATCGAATATGATCCTAATCGTAGTGCAAACATTGCACTTATAGCTTATAAAGACGGAGAAAAAAGATATATTATTGCACCTCTTAATTTAAAAGTTGGAAACACAATCATTAGTTCGGAAAAAGCTGATATTAAAGTTGGTAATGCTTTACCTCTTATAAATATTCCAGTTGGTACTAATGTTCATAACATCGAATTAAGACCTGGTAAAGGTGGAGAAATAGCTCGTGCTGCTGGTAGTGGAGCTCAAATCTTAGGGCGTGAAGATAAATATGTAATGTTACGTTTAAAAAGTGGAGAAATGAGAAATGTTTTAGGAACTTGTATGGCAACAGTTGGTGAAGTCGGAAATACTGATTACGGATTAGTTAATTATGGTAAAGCAGGAAGAATTCGTCACAAAGGAATAAAACCTACAGTTCGTGGTTCAGTAATGAACCCAAATGACCATCCACATGGTGGTGGTGAAGGTAAAGCTCCAATTGGTCGTAAACAACCAGTTACTCCATGGGGTAAACCTGCTCTTGGATATAAGACTAGAAAAACAAAAAAATTATCAAGTAAGTTTATCATAAAAAGTCGTACTAAATAGGAAAGGGTAAAATAATGGCAAGAAGTGTAAAAAAAGGACCTTATGTTTTTGAAAGATTATTAAAAAAAGTTCAAAACTTAAATGTTCAAAATAAAAAAGAAGTTATTAAAACTTGGTCTCGTCGCTCAACAATTTTTCCTGATTTTGTTGGTCAAACTTTTGCAGTTCATAATGGAAAAGAATTTATTCCAGTTTATGTAACTGAAGACATGGTTGGTCATAAATTAGGAGAATTTTCACCAACTCGTAAATTCGAAGGTCATAGTGGAAATAAAAAATAAGGACTAATACTTAGAAGGAGGACTATTATGGAAGTTCGTGCAATCGCAAAAGACATCAGAATAGCGGCTGATAAAGCTAGATTAACGATGAATTTAATTCGTGGTAAAAATGTAGTCGAAGCTAAAAACATTTTAAATAATTTAACAACTAAAGCGGCAAAAATTATTGTTAAAGTATTAGATTCTGCTGTTGCAAATGCTGAAAATAATAACGGATTAAAAAAAGAAAATTTGTATATTAAAAAATGTGTTGTTGATGAAGCAACAAAAATCAAAAGAGTTTTTATTGATTCAAGAAGTCATACTGGTCGTAGAGATCATTTGATGAGTCATTTTACAATTATCGTGGAAGATAAAGAAGCTTAAGGAGGTGTATTGATGGGTCAAAAAGTTAGTCCAATTGGACTTAGAATCGGTATTAATAAAGATTGGCAAGCAAAATGGTTTGCACCAAAAAATGAAGTTGCAGATTTAGTTATTCAAGATATCAAGATTCGTGATTTTCTTGAAAAAAAATTAAAAGCAGCTGCAGTTTCTGAAGTTATTATTGAAAGAACAAAAAACAAAATAGAAATTACTCTTCATACAGCTAAACCAGGTATTGTAATTGGCCATGGCGGAGAAGAAGTAGAAAAATTAAAAAAAGAACTTAAAAAATTTGTAAGTGAAGAAATTAAAATTTCAATTGTTGAAATTAAAAAACCTGATATAGTAGCTCAACTTGTGGCTGAAGGAATTGCTCGACAAATAGAAGGCAGAGTATCATTTCGTATGGCACAAAAGAGAGCTCTTAGAAACACTATGAAAGCAGGAGCTAAAGGAATTAAAACTCTTGTTTCTGGAAGATTAGGTGGAGCAGAAATGGCAAGAAGTGAAGGTTATTCTGAAGGAATGATTCCACTTCACACATTAAGAGCTAATATTGATTATGGCTATGCGCGTGCTAACACTACTTTTGGAGTTATAGGTTGTAAAGTTTGGATTTATAAAGGTGAAATTCTTCCTAATAAACAAAAAAAGGGAGGTAATTTAAATGTTGATGCCAAAAAGAACGAAATATAGAAAACCACATCGTGTTAGATATGATGGTAAAGCAAGAGGAAACACTGAATTACATTTTGGAGAATATGGTTTAAAAGCTTGTCAAGGAGCATGGATTACTGCTAATCAAATAGAAGCAGCTCGTGTTGCACTTAACCGTTATATGAACCGTGGTGGAAAAGTATGGATCAATATTTTCCCACATTTATCTTTAACAAAAAAACCTCTTGAAACACGTCAAGGAAAAGGTAAAGGTGCTCCTGAATCTTGGGTAGCAGTAGTAAAAGAAGGAAAAATTATGTTTGAAGTAACAGGAGTTACTGA
>CAYWQQ010000028.1:0-6608 GCA_964461005.1 uncultured Muribaculaceae bacterium | reverse complement strand
ATATTATGAGTGTTGAGCTTAATCATCGTCATTTAATGAATATGACGGGTTTTAGTATGGAAGAAATAATTGAGTCTAGGCATAAATTAGAAGCGATAGGATTGCTGAAAACAGCTTTTAAAAAAGGAACAAACAATATATATATTTATCAATTATATTCTCCTTTAAGTGCTGAGGAATTTTTATCTCATCCCTTTTTAAATCCATTATTACAAAATACTCTAGGTGTTAGAGAATATAAAAGAATTGTTAATGAGTTTAAACTACCTAAAATTGATTTAACTAAATATGATGATATAACTTGTTCTTTTTCCGATGTTTTTTCAACAGACAATTTAATTCATAATTCTATTGATGAAGAAATCAAAAGAAGAGAAGTAAATAAAATTGCCATTATCAATGAAATAGATTTTAATTTTATTAAAGAATCTTTGCCGAAAGATTTAATTTCTAATAATTTATTAACTGAATCAGTAAAAGAGTTGATATCAAGTATTAGTTACTTATATCAAATTGATAATGTTAGTTTAATTGGATTGATTAGAAATTCAATTAATGAAAATGGTTTAATTGATGAACAAAAGTTTGTTGATATGTCTCACAAATATTATATGTTTGAGAACGACAACAATGTTCCTCGTTTAATTTATACTAATCAACCTCATGAATTAAGAACAAACACAAAAGATAATTCTTTACGCTCAAAAATGATTAATACATTTGAATCTTTGACCCCTTATGATTTTTTAAGAGGAAAATATAACGGAGCTAATCCAACCAGTATTGATATAAAAATGGTGGAATCATTATTGATAGATTTAAAATTATTACCAGGAGTAATAAATGTATTAATAGATTATGTTTTAAGAATAAATGATTATAAATTAAATAAAAATTTTGTTACTACTATAGCTGGTCAATGGAAAAGACTAAATATAAAAACGGTAGAAGTGGCAATGAAACAAGCTGAAAAAGATCATAAAAAATACAAAGAATACAAACAAACTACTAAATTTAAGAATGTCAGTTCAGAAAAAGTCCCAGATTGGTTTGATAAAAATATAAAAGAAGAAAAATTATCAACAGAAGAGGAAAATAAAGTTATTGAAAAATTACAAAAATTTTCTTAGGAGGATTTATGAAAAAAATTAATCAATCAATAGATGTAAATCAAGACAAACAAGATTTATTATTAGAATATAGTAAAGCTGTTAAAGATGATATTTTTAAAAAACTTATTAAAACTCTTTCACTACCTGAAGAAGAATTAATTAAATATACTTCTAAATTACAAGCTGCAGCTTTGGAATTGAATCATTGTTTAAATTGTGAAAATTTATATTCATGTAAAAATGAAGTTAAAGGCTGTAAATACACGCCAGAAATTTTAAATGGTAGTTTAACTTTTTCATATAATTCTTGTATGTATTTGCAAAAAAACATGAAAGATAATTCATATCAAAACAATTTATATTATTTTGATATTCCAAAAGAAATTAGAAATGCAAAAATGAGTGAAATATATCCCTCTGATAAAAAAAGATTAGAAGTTATAGAATACTTAACAGATTTTATTGATAAATATCCTGAATTTAAAAAAGGATTATATTTAAATGGTAATTTCGGTTGTGGCAAAACTTATTTAATTTCAGCAATGTTTAATGAGATGGCTAAGAAAAATATCAAAGGTGCAATTATCTATTTTCCTGAATTTTTAAGATCATTAAAAGCATCTTTTGATGATAATTATGCAAAGAAATTTGATTATATTAAAAAAGTAGAATTGCTATTAATTGATGACATTGGCGCTGAAAATTTAACATCATGGGCTAGAGATGAAATATTAGGTTCCTTACTTCAATATCGTATGCAAGAAGGGTTGTTGACTTTTTTTACTTCAAATATGAGTATATTAGAATTAGAAAAACACTTATCTTTAACTACTAATGGTGTTGATAAAATAAAAGCTAAAAGAATAATAGAAAGAATTCAACAATTAACAATAGAAAAAACATTGATTAGTAAAAATTATCGACAATAAAACTTGAGGGGGTTAACAATTGGCAAAACATCGTTATAAACATCTACATAATAAAATTATTATTAATACTGAAAAAAGTAGTTTTTCTTTACCATTTATGTGCGAAATATTAAAATATATGATTATAAATTTAGAAAAATCAAATATTGAACACATATTAGAACATTTTGATTTTTATAAAGACGCTTTTTTTTATCTTCAAAATGGTATTATACAAAACAATAATAAAAAAGATATAGAAATTAAAAATTTAATTTTAGAACTTTGTATTGTTTTAGAAACAAAGAAGTTTTCTTTTCAAAATAAAGATGCTTTAGTTAAAAGAAATATTGATATATTTTTAGAATACAGTTATGAACTTCAAAATAATCTATATGGTTTGAAAAATATAGATGAAAAAAAATACAATGATGTATATTTAACTGTCTTATATAATCGCAATATTATATTATCAAAATATTTATTAAATTACTTTTATGAACAATTATCTAAAGATAAAGAATTAAATAATTTTATCGTAGAAATTATCAAAAAATATGAATTTGAAATTGATCAAACTGAAGAAAATGATTATCATTATTTTTCTACAGTATTAGATCACATTATTGACGTATATAGTGAAAACATTTCAAAGAGTTATTTGAATTTCATTTTTGATAACATATATAAAAAGTTAATTGTTAGTAACAAACCAAATTCTATTATATATTTAGAAGATATAAAAAACAAAACCAAAAAATTAAATGAAAAAGTAGAAAATATATATAATTTTAATAATTCTGATTTTAATATATTATCAAACGTATTAAACAATCCATTTACAGGTTTTGAACATTTTTATGATGATAATATAATTACCATTGATCCACCAAAAGCGGAAAATCTTGATGATGCTATCTCTTTAAAGATTGATTGTAAGGGCAACTATTTAGTTGGTATTTATATTACAGATGTTAGTTCTGAAATACTTTATGGTACTAATTTAGATGCGATGGCATTTGAAAAATTTCAATCCAATAGTAAAATAAATTCCATCATTCCAAAAATATTTTCATTAAATAAATGTTCATTATTACCAGAACAAGAAAGAAAAGTAATCGCTTGTTTTATTAAATTTGATAGAGATGGTAATATGATTAATTACGAATTTCAAAAAGGTTATATAAATATAAAATCAGAAAACAGATTTTCTTATGATCGTGCTAACAAAATCCTTGCTAATCAGTTTTTTGATGACAAATCAACGGAAACTTTAAAAAATTTGAGCAGTTTATCAAAAAAAGGATTTTTTTCTAAAATAAAACACAATGATGATTATTCACCTTCAGAATTGATCATAGCTAAATTTATGTCCATGTATAATATATTAGCAGCACAAAAAATAAATTTACAAAAAATACCAGCTATTTATCGTGCCAGAGATTATTCGGGAGATATAAATATAAATATTATCTTGCCACCTTTATCTTTGTTAACATCTTTAGATAGTGAGCTAAAATTTAATAGTCAAAGTATATTGGCTCAACCATACTATACAATTGATTTAAAAACCCATTGCGATAAAAATAACCAACATTATGTTCAAGTCACATCACCGTTGAGAAGATATTTTGATGTAATTAATCAAAGACTTTTTTCTTCAATATTCGATGATGAATCATTGAATAAAATTTCTGATCCCAAATGTGAATTATCTATAAAAAAATATTTGGCTAGCTTAGTAAATATTAGTCAAGAAAAAAATTGTGTATATATAAAAAAGAAATAAAAAGTTTTTAAAAACAAGCAAATAATGATATAATTATATAGTAAATAGAGGAGGACATATGATAAATATTAAAGTAGATGATAAATTAAATCTTATAAATCATAGCTGTGCTCATTTGCTAGCACACGCTATTAAAAAACTTTATCCTCATGCTAAATTTTGGGTTGGTCCAGTAATTGAAGAGGGTTTTTACTACGATATTGACTTAGGAAATGATGTTATAAAAGAAGAAGATTTAGATACAATTGAAAAACAAATGAAAAAAATAAGTAAAGATGGTAAGAGAATCTATCGAGAAGAAATATCAAAAAAAGTAGCTTTAGAAAAATTTAAAAATGACGAATATAAACTTGATTTGATCAATAATTTTTCTGATACAGAAATAATCACTTGTTATACTCAAGATGATTTTACTGATCTATGTCGTGGTCCCCATGTCGAAACAGTAAAAGAATTGAAATATTTTAAATTATTAAAAGTTAGTGGAGCCTATTGGAAAGGTGACATTAAAAATAAAATGCTACAACGTGTTTATGGAATTTGTTTTGAAACAGAAGAACAACTAAATGAACATTTAAATTTATTAGAAGAGGCTAAAAAAAGAGATCATCGTAAATTGGGCAAAGAATTAGAATTATTTATGCTTAGTGAATATGGTCCTGGGTTTCCTTTTTGGTTACCAAAAGGAATGGTAGTTTACAGAGAATTAGAAAAATATTGGTATGAAGAACATCAAAAAGAAGGCTATCAATTTATCAAAACACCAACCATGTTAAATCGTGATTTATGGGAAGTAAGTGGACATTGGTTTAATTATAAAGAAAATATGTATACATCAGCAATTGATGAAAAAGACTTTGCTATAAAACCAATGAATTGTCCTGGTGGAATGCTAGTTTATAAAAATAGTTTACATTCTTACAAGGATTTGCCTTTAAGAGTTGGAGAGTTGGGATTAGTTCATCGTCACGAAGCTTCAGGTGCATTAAGTGGTTTATTTAGAGTAAGAGCTTTTACTCAAGATGACGCTCATTTATTTATGAGAGAAGATCAAATTGAAGATGAAATAGTTAGACTAATTAAATTTATAGATCGTTTTTATAAAGTTTTTAATTTATCTTATCATATTGAATTATCAACACGCCCTTTAGATAAATATATAGGTGAAATCAGTGTTTGGGATAAATCTGAAGAAATACTAAAACAAGCTGTTAATAAAATGGGACAAAAATACATATTAAATGAAGGCGATGGTGCTTTTTATGGACCCAAGTTGGATTTTAAAGTTAAAGATTCTTTAGGAAGACAATGGCAATGTGGAACTATCCAATTAGATATGAATTTACCTGAAAGATTTGATTTAAATTATATTGATCAAGCTGGACAAAAGAAAAGACCTATTATGATTCATAGAGTTATATATGGATCTTTAGAAAGATTTATTGGTATATTAATTGAACATTATGCAGGAGCATTTCCTTTATGGTTATCTCCAATTCAATTTAATATTATTCCTGTAAATAATGAATATCACTTAGATTATTGTAAGGCATTACAAGCTAAGCTGATTAATGAAGGATTTAGATTGGAATTAGATGATCGTAACGAAAAACTTAGTTATAAAATAAGGGAAAGTCAAATTAAAAAGGTTCCTTATACAATTGTTATAGGTGATGAAGAAGTAGCAAATAAAACCATAAATTATCGACAATATGGTGAAACTGAACAACAAAAGATAACACAAGATAAATTTATTGAAAAAATTATATTAGAAATAATTAATAAATAAAAAGAGGTGTGGGGTAATGGAAAAAGATAAAAATCAAAATATTTTAAGTTGGTCAGAAGCTTTTGGAGCCATGACACAGTTTATTTCTTTAAGAACAAACCCAAAATTTAAACCAGATGGTGCCATTATTACAACTCGAGATTATTCTATTTTGGGTGGAGGTTATTGTGGTCTTCCTCGTGGCGTTGAAATTGAAAAATTAGATCCAAGTATTGATATAAATAAATATTTAGTATCTGCAGTTACTAATGCAATCTATTTAATTAATGATAAAGTCGAAAATTCTCGCTTATTTTGTTTGAATTTTCCATCTTCTTCAGACATTAAATCAGCTATTCAAAAAGGTGTAGATATTATATATTATATGAACGATAGAGAAAGAGACGATGATTATATAGCAGCATTAAATATGTTGGGAAAACGTACAGATTATTATCAAATTAGTCTTATAAAAATTGAACCTTTAGATATTATTACAAATGTAAAAGAAAGATTAAATTGGGATCAATTATTTGTTGGTTTAGCTAAAATATTATCTATGAGAAGCAAAGATCCAAACACACAAGTTGGAGCTTGTTTAGTTACCCCTGATAAAAAAATATTAAGTATTGGATATAATGGTTTACCCATTGGTAATGATGATAATAATTTTCCTTGGACTAGATCAGCTGAAAAAGGTTCGGATACAAAATATCCCTATGTCGTTCATGCTGAACATAATACGATTTCCATGGCAAATGGTAAAGATTTAAGTTCTTCAGAACTATATGTAAATCTATTTCCATGTAGTAATTGTGCAAAAATAATTATTCAATCAGGAGTGAGAAAGATATATTATACCAATGATAAATATCATGATACTGAGGATGCCCACATTTCTAGAATATTATTTGACAATGCCGGTGTAAAATATACCAAAATTCCCGATATAGAAATTGAAGTTAAAAGTTCAACAAAAGTATTAAAAAGATAAAAAGGAGTTTTCATGAAGAAAATTGACAATGGAATGA
>CAYWQQ010000027.1:0-7408 GCA_964461005.1 uncultured Muribaculaceae bacterium | reverse complement strand
TCAAAAGTTTGAACATCCCAACGCCAAGGTTCTCTTTTATAATATTTTCCTTGATTAACATGAATTCTAAAAATAGGACTAAATGTTCCTAATTGAACATATCTTAAATATAATTCTTTATCCTCAATTCCGCCTTTAAAGCCACCAATATCATGACTCCACCAAGATAAGCCCATATTAGCAGACATGGAATTAAATTCTGGAATTGCTTTTAATGTGTTCCAACTAACTTGAGAATTACCTGAATATAATGCTCCATAGCGATGATCACCCATCATAGAATTACGACTCAATAAAAATCCTCTTTTTGTTTCACTCTTATCAGCATCTAAGAAATGATAATGATTTAAAGCTTCTAAACTTTTCATATCTTTTTTTTGATAATAATCATTCCAAAAAAAATCAATTCCCATATTATCTAATGATTTTAAAAATAATTTAAAATATAATTCTCTGATACGACGATCAAAAATATTGAAAGGAATATTATTTCCTGTAGCGTCTCCTAAATATTCAGCTGCCCTTGAATAATGTTCTTCATGTGGATAAAAGCCTTCAATCGGATTAACATTCAGACCTAAACGAACACCAAAGGTGTGCATTCTTTTAACAAAATCAATGGGTTTTTCAAAATTGTTATTATTAAATGTAAATCCTGTTATTACATCTTTTCTTTTTTCAATTTCTCTAATATGCCAATCTTTATCTAAAAGTAAAACTGATATAGGTATATTATGACGAGAAAATTTTGCAAACAGCTTATATATATCCTTTTCATTATAAGCATAGTTTTTACCCCACCAATTACCTAAAGCATATCTTGGTAACATTGGCGGTTTTTCAGTTAATAAAAAATAATCTTTTAGTGCTAAACCAAAATCATTATTATAAACAAATAAATAAAGATCTATACTTTCTTCACTACGTTCTTTTAATTCGCCATCATTTTCAATAATTAAAGATTTTGAATCATCAATACTAACAAATCCGTCAGTAGAATATAAACCTTTGTTTTTATTATAATTAGATTGAAAGTTTTCTAAACAAATATTTGTTGATTGAAAGTTACGAACTTCAGGATGATTGTAATACCACACGTGAGAATTTTCAGTATTAATCAAAGTCGCGTGAAGATTTCCACCAGGTACAAAACGATTACCAATAAAAGATTTTTCTTTTAAATATTCTATCTTACAATATTTAGTAGTTATTTCAACAAAAGTTTTATCTTCTCTAATATTAAAAGCAGGAACATTAAAATTACGATTTTTTGCAAACAAAGAAGGTCTATCTTCAAATATACCATTTTTATTATATTCAAAACGAATTAATCGATCAGTTAACATTGTAATTCGATATGTTTGTCCCTTAATAATAGCTTTGCTATTTGCAAGACCAGGCATTATTTCCTCAACCATTAGCCTTCCCTCTATTCTTTTATTCTATTATTATCTTATCATAATAGAAATCAATTAACAATAAAAAAACTACATTGTAGTTTTTATTATTTTCTCTAATTCAAATTGAAATTCAGTTCTAATTTCTTTTAATCTTTCTTCGCTTGTCGCTTCATATCTGGTTGTTAAATTAGGACCAGTGTTTGAAGCTCTGACTAAAACCCAACCATCGGTAAATAAAACTCTTACACCATCAATGGTCAAAGTGTTATATCCTTTACTTTTGGCATAGTCTGTTATTCTTTCAACTATTTGAAATTTAGCACTGTCTGTTGTTTTTACTAAAATTTCAGGTGTTGAATAATATTTAGGAATATCCTTTGTATAACTAGATAAAGACTTATCATTTTCTGATAATATCTTTAACAATCTTAAAGCAGCATACATTCCATCATCATAACCATAAAAATCATCTCTAAAAAACACATGTCCCGACAATTCTCCCCCAAATAAGAAGTTTCCTTCTACCATAGCGTTTTTCATGTATGAGTGGCCTGTGCGATTATATACTGGTTTACCTCCTAAACGAACAATTTCATCTTCTAGAGCTTTAGAACATTTAACATCTAGTAATGCTTTTTTGTCTGAAAGTTTAGGCATTAAATCATTCCAAATAATTGCCATAAATATATCAGTATATATCATATTACCCTTTTCATCTATAATACCTAAGCGGTCACAATCTCCATCAAATCCCAATCCAATATCAGCTTTTGTTTCTAAAACTTTTTCTATTAAAAAACGATTATTTTCTATCACTGCAGGATCAGGGTGATGATTGGGAAAAGAACCATCAGATTCACAAAAGATTGGAATAATATCCATACCCGTATTTTTAAATACAGACTCTGCTATAACTGATCCAGTACCGTTTCCACAATCAATTACTACTTTTAGTTTTCTTGATCCCATTTTTACTTTTGTTTTTAACATTTCTAAATAATATGGTTTTATATCTTTTTCAATAATTTTACCTTCTTTTATTGGTAAAACTCGATTCATGTTTTCTTTAATTCTATTTTTTAAATTTTGGATTTCTTCTCCATGCATTGATTTTATTTGACTATATCCAATTTTTATTCCATTATATTGAGCTGGACTATGACTAGCTGTTACAACTATATTGGGATTTATTTGATAGTAAACAGATGAATAATATACCATTGGTGTAGTTACTAAACCAACATTAATAACATCTATTCCAGAAGCTGTCAATCCTTTAATTAAAGCATCAGCTAACTCATTTGAAGAATGGCGATTATCATGACCTACCACAACTTGTTTCTCATTCAAGGCATTCAATTCTTCTCCAAATGCATAACCTGTTTGATATGCTATAGTAGAATTTAATTCTTCTCCATAAATTCCTCTTATATCGTATGCTCTAAATATCTTTTCATTCATATATATCACCTATTATTATCATAAGATAGATTATAATAGATTGCAAATACAAAAAGGTTCTCTTTACACACTGAATATAAAAATATGATATAATTAAAAAGGTGATATTATGAAAAAAATTAAATTTTATTTTGTCTTTTTTATAGCTAAAACAACTTCGTTATTTATTAATATATTTTTCCCTAAAAAAGGAACTCAACTACCTGGTTTAATAGCTGTTGATCTTTGTGATGATTTTTTAAAATATATTGATCGTCCTAAAAAAATTATAGCTATAACTGGTACTAATGGAAAAACAACCACTTCCAATATTATTAACCAAGTTTTTATAACTAACAAATATAAAGTAATAAATAATTTCGAAGGCTCAAATATGAGAGCTGGAATAGCTTCGGTTTTAATCAAAAATTGTTCTTTTACTGGGAAAATAAAAGCTGATTTAGGAATCTTTGAAGTTGATGAAAGAGGCGCTTATAAAGTTTTTAAATACTTAAAACCAGATTATTTAATTTGCACAAATTTATTTAGAGACTCAATCAAAAGAAACGGTCATGCCGAGTTTGTTTTAAAAAAATTAAAAGAAAATGATTTGAAAGAAACAACTTTAATATTAAATGCTGACGATTTAATTTCTAGCCAATTACATCAAAATAAATCTGTTTTTTTTGGAATTAAAAAAACAAATTTACCACCTTTAAATAACCTTGTAAACGATATCAGCAATTGTCCTTTATGCCATTCAAAATTAATTGCTGATTATAATCACTACTATCATATTGGTAAATATCATTGCCCTAATTGTAAATTTAAAAGTCCAACTAAAGATTTCTGTGGCACATTAGATTTAGATAAAAACATTTTAACTATCAAAAATAAAAGCAAAAAAACAGATTATTCTTTATTTCAAGATAACATCTATAACGCTTATAATTTATTAGCAGCTGTTACGCTTTTTAAAACTTTCGGTTTAACCGAACAACAAATAAAAAGAGGTTTAAAAAATATAACAGCACCAAAAACTAGATATGAAAAAATAACGAAAAACAATTTAGAAATCATTTCGCTGCTATCAAAAAATCAAAATCCAATTTCTACATCATTAACATTAGATTATATTTCAAAAAATGATGGTGACAAAACATTAGTCTTTATGATTACAGATATTAAAACTAAAAAGCATAAAACCGAAGATATTTCTTGGTTATATGATACGGATTTTGAATTTTTAAATAAGCCTAATATAAAACAAATTATCTGTTGTGGTGAAAGATGTTATGACTTAAGCTTAAGATTGAAACTAGCTGGTATTAAAGAAGATATTATTATAAATAATGAAAATTATGATAACATTAAAAATTTAATTGATTATAAAAACAACAAAATTATTATTTTATCCGAGCTATATAGTTCGGATAAAGTTGAAAATTTAAAAAGAGAATTGCGAGGTGAATAATTTGATTTTAGAAGTCTTATATCCAGAATATATGAACTTATATGGTGACAAGGGAAATGTAAAATATTTAAAACAATGTTTGCCTAATTTGGAAATTATTTACACCTCTTTTCAACAAGAACCAAGCTTCTTAACTAAAAAAATAGACATCTTATATCTAGGACCTATGTCTGAAGATAGTCAAGAATTAATAGCTGAAAAACTATATCCATATAAAAAAGAAATAAAAAAGTTAATCGAAAACAACACTTTTATTTTAGCGACTGGCAACGCCTTTGAATTATTTGGAAAATATATTGAGAAAGAAAATAAAGAAAAAATTAAAGGTTTAGGATTATATAATTTTTATTCAACTAGATTTAATGATTTTAGATATAATGAAAATACAATTGGTATTTTTGATAATTTAGAAATAGTAGGATGCAAAAATCAATTAAGCTTTTCATATGGTAAAATAAACAAACCTTTTTTAAAAATTATTAAAGGAACAGGATTAAATAAAGAATCAAGTTTAGAGGGAATCAAAGATAAAAATTTTTATGGAACATATTTATTAGGGCCTATATTAATTAATAATCCTTTCCTAACAAAAAAAATATTTGAAGATTTAAAAATAAAATATCAATTACCATATTTTGTTGATTCACTTAAAGCATATAATAAGAGAATTGATGATCTAAAAAAAGAAAAGTAAGATTTATCTTACTTTTTTTTAAATATAAATTCATCAAAAATTGGTCTAACCCCTGTTTTATCATCGTTTAAATGAATTTTAGATTGATAAATATCATATCCAGGATATTGATTACCTTCAATTAGTATTGGACCTTTATCAGTAATTGCTATATCCCAACCAACTAAACCCACTTCGGGTATTTTTTTGCTTACTTTTTCAATCATTTTTAATGCTTCTTTAAAATAGGGAATTTTAAATCCCGATATAGAAGTATTTGTAACTGGATGTTTTTTATATATATTACCCTGTCTATCAATAGCAGGCTTTGTAATAACTCCTTGCTCACTAATCACACTATACATACCACCGTGATTAAAATTATCAACAACATTTTTTCCATTACCGATTCTAATAGCCCTAAATAATATTTTACTTTTTCCATCCTTATATCCAGCAACTATTCTCAATGAATTTACAGAATTAGGAAACAATTTATTCATTTCTTTTGATTGAATAATATATTCTTCTACTAAAACTTGTTTATTATTAATTAATTGTTTATATAATTTTTTTAAATTAGTAGCTTTCTCAATAATGATTTTTTCAATATTCTTTCCGCATTGTAAATCAATTGGTTTAACTAAAATGGTTTTATGTTTTTTAACAAAAGATAAAAACTCTTCATAATTATTATTTAAATACACATAATCTCTTCCTATGTATTCGCTAAACACTTTATTGAATTTTACTTTGTTATTAAAATAATCAAAATACTTTGGATCATTCATAGCTTTAATATAAGAATTATTAATTCCTCTCGTTACAAAAGTTTTTCTTTGCTTTGACTTTAATTCTTCAAAATAGAAAATACGATAATCAACATATCCTGATTGATATTTAAAAGAGCAAATAATAATGTCAAAAAATATTACTACCTTACTTTTGCCACTTCTTTCAGATACTGTTTTCACTGTTTTAAAAAATTCTTTAAAACTTAAATTAAACAACCTACTAAAATAATATTTAATTTTATTCATATTATCACCTAAAACTATTATATCAAAAAAACTAAATATTATTTAGTTTTTTTATCTTTTAATTCATCAATATTACATATTAAACAAGAATTACTATGACAGCATCTTAGTTCTCCACAATTAGTACATTTCCACTTTGTTTCTTCTTTGTTTAAAAATTTTTCAATGCCTTTTTCTTTTATATAGTTTAAATTATCAATCATACTTAAATTATATTTGGTTTTATATCTCTTATCTAATCTTTTTAAACCGTCACAAGGAAAAGTATCACATTCATAGCAAAATCTTATTTTACCAGTTGCAATTAAATCACATTTTTTGCCTAAATAGAATGTACAATTTTTGGCTCTATCAATACAACCTGGACAATATGATTTGTGAAATCCTTTTTTATTTAAATCATGTTTTTTAAAAATATAGGAAATACACAAACTACAATTCATTCCACAAGGAGCTATTAAATTTTCATTCATATTACTTCTCCTTTTTAAATCAACTCTTTAATCTTTTCAAAAATAGGTAAATTATTTTTATAACCTTTAGGATTTATTGGTGAAGGATGATAAATAGGTATTATTAAAACATTTTTACCTAATATATTCTTTTCATATACTTTACCAACCACATCAGCAAATTTATTAAACTTTTCATTAAACAATATTCTCGTAGGATGTTCTCCTAAAGGTATAATTATTTTTGAGCCAAGTTCTACTATTTGTTTTTCTAAAAAGGGTAAACACTTGATTGATGATTTTTTCAACATTCTTCGATCTGGGATACAGCATTTGCATGCTTCAGTAAAAGTAATCTCATTTATTGTTAAATTAATTATTTTTAATAATTCATTTAAAACTTTACCAGTTGGCAATAATTTATTATTAATATCACAAAATGCTTTACCAGTTACAATCCAACCATTTTTTGCTGGAGATTATCCAATAAATAAAATATCAGTATTACTACCATAAGAAATTGTATTACAACGAAGTTTTGTTACTTCTTCACATAAATCACATTTTTGAATTTCTTTTTCTATTTCTTTAATCATTAGATTCCTCCAATATATAATCGCATTTATAAGTTAAGTATATATCATTTTTAAGGAAAACAAAACTGTAGATTTCATTTCTACAGTTTTTATATTAATTCCCAAAAATTAGAAATATCTTTTTAAAATGGTCGGGAAACAAAAGGGATTCAAAAATTTTATACTAATCTAAAAAGTTTTCCTTTTTTAAACATAGTTCTATAATTTTAATGTTTTTATTAAATCTTTTCGCATTATATTCACATGTTTTTTTAAAACCTAAATCCGTAAAAATTTTAGAAGAATTACGGTTCTCTTCAAAATTATCGTATAAACTGTCAACATTATAACTAT
>CAYWQQ010000026.1:0-7650 GCA_964461005.1 uncultured Muribaculaceae bacterium | reverse complement strand
GGCGAAGGAATTGAAAAAAGACAAGATAACTTTGCTGAAGAAGTAATGAATCAAATAAATAAATAAAAAAAATAAGGACTTTTTAGTCCTTTTATTGTATAATATGAATAGGTGATTAGAATGAATGAATTAAATTTAAATACTGAAGAAAAAATGGATAAAGCTATTGAAAATATGGAAAAAAGATTTTCAAATGTTCGTGCTGGTCGTGCTAGTGCTACAATTCTTGATGGAATAACCATACAATATTATGGAGCAGATACACCATTATTACATGTTGCAAACATATCTGTACCAGAAGCTAGAACAATTGCTATTAAACCTTTTGATAAAAATAATTTAGGAGCAATTGAAAAAGCTATTTTTGAGTCTAATTTAGGATTAACTCCAAACAATAATGGAGAACAAATAATATTAAATTTTCCACCATTAACTGAAGAAAAAAGAATTGATTTTGTTAAGCAAGTAAAAGTAATGGCTGAAGAGGCAAAAGTAGCAATTAGAACTATCCGTCAAGATATAAATAACTCTATTAAAAAAACGGAAATATCAGAAGATTTAAAAGAAAGAGAAATCGAAAGAGTACAAGAAGTAGTAAATCTTTATAATCAAAAAATTGAAGAAAAATTAAAAGCAAAAGAAAAAGAACTGTTAACAATTTAAAACAGTTCTTTTAACCTTTATTTGCTTGACAATCAAGTAAATAAAATATATAATTTTTTATATACTGTGAAGAGGAAGAGTATTATTAAAAAGGTTTTTAGAGAGCTAGGATGGTGAAATCTAGTAACAAAGATTAATAAGAAAAACGCCTTGGAGTAACTTGTCGAAATTAAGTAGAACAAGTCGGTTTGATATCGTTATAATCAAAGAGAGATCATTAATGATAATTAGGGTGGTACCGCGGATACATTTATTCGTCCCTGAACAGGGAAGACAAATGTTTTTATTTTGCCTAGCTAGCTCAGTTGGTAGAGCAATCGGCTGTTAACCGATCGGTCGTAGGTTCGAGTCCTACGCTAGGCGCCATTAAAAATGCCCCGCTAGCTCAGTTGGTAGAGCAATCGGCTGTTAACCGATCGGTCGTAGGTTCGAGTCCTACGCTGGGCGCCATAATTAATGATAATAATAACAACAAGAGTTCTTGTTGTTATTTTTTTAGAGGAGGATATATGATAACTAAAGAAAATTTAAAAAAATACGCTAACAAATTAATGTTTGATATGAAGGAAGAAGAATATGAAACATTACAGAAAGAGTTTGAGATTATTTTAAAACAAATGGATGTAATTGATAAAATACCAAACATTAGTGAAGTTAAACCAATGACTTTTCCTTTTGATCTTGATAAAGAATTACGTTCTGATGAAACAAGAGATTTAATAACTGCAGAAGAGGCTTTAATGAATGCTAAAGAAAAAATTAGAAATGAAGTTAAAGTACCAAAGGTGGTGGAATAATGTCATATTTAGATTTAAGTTTAGAAGAAATACATAAAAAATTAAAAGCAGGAGAAATAACTTCTCATGATTTAATTCAAGAAGCATTAACAAAAGCGGAAAAATACCAAGAAAAATATAATCCTTTCGTAACTATATTAAAAGAATTTCCTGAAGTAAAAGAATTTTCTAATCCTTTAGCAGGGATTCCTTATGCTATTAAAGATAATTTTTCTACTAAAGGAGTTTTATCAACAGGATCATCAAATATATTAAAAGACTATATTCCTGTTTTTGATGCTACAGCAGTTTTAAAACTAAAAGAAAAAAATGCTGTTATGATTGGCAAGACAGTTTTAGATGAATTAGCTATGGGTGGTTCAGGTACAACTGGAAATACTGGGATTGTTCGTAATCCTTGGGATGAAAAAAGACATATTGGCGGTTCTTCAGCAGGAAGTGCTACAGCTGTAGCATTAGGTATAGTTCCCTATGCTTTAGGTTCTGATACTGGAGATTCAATTAGAAAACCAGCAGCTTTTGGTGGCGTAGTTGGATATAAACCTACTTATGGGAGAATATCAAGATATGGAGTGTTCCCTTTTGCATCATCTTTAGATCACGTTGGTTGTTTTACCAGAAATGTAAAAGATACTGCATATGTAATTGATGCTTTAAAAGGTGAAGATGAAAAAGATATGACAACTTTACCTGATGATAATGTTAACTATGTAGATGGTTTAGAAAAATCGGTAGTAGGAAAAAAATTATTTTATATTAAAGAAATGATTGATATCGAAACAACAGATACAGAATTAAAATCAGTATTAGATAATTTTAAAGAGACAATTTTTAAAATAAAAGAATTGGGTATTGAAGTTGAAAGTGTTTCTTTCGACAAACAATTATTGAATGCTATTTTCCCAACTTATTTTATTATTTCTTGTGCAGAAGCTACAAGTAATAATGCTAATTTAACAGGTATAATTTTTGGACCAAGAGACAACACTAATAATATCAATGATATGATGTTTAATGCTCGTACTAAAGGCTTTTCAGAATTGATAAAAAGAAGATTTGTGATTGGTAGTTTTGTTTTACAAAAAGAAAATCAAGAAAAATTATTTTTAAATGCTTGTCGTGTGAGAAGACTAATTGTGGAAAAAATGAACGAATTATTTAATAAATATGAGGGGTTGATTTTACCATCATCAGGAGGAATAGCTCCTTTATTTGGGGAAGATTTAGATAAATTATCAGATCGTTACTTAATGCTAGAAAATCATATGGCAATAGGTAATTTTGGAGGATATCCAAGTATTACATTGCCTTGTGGATTCGTTAAAGAAATGCCTATTGGCATTAATATAACAGGTCCTGCAAAAAAGGATCAAGATGTATTAAACATCTCTTATCAAATAGAAAAAATATTAGGATATAAGAATATTAATGCAGTAAGGGGTGTTGAAAAATGAAATATAAAGTAGTTATAGGTTTAGAAGTACATTGTGAATTGCAAACAATTTCTAAAGTCTTTTCTGGAGGAAGAAACGAATATTCATTGGAGCCCAACTCTAATTTAAACCCCATTGATTTAGCATTTCCAGGGATAATGCCGGTTCCTAATAAACAAGCTGTTGAATCCGCTTTAAAAGTAGCAATGGCATTAAATTGTAGTAATCCCGATGAAATTATTTTTGATCGAAAAAATTATTTCTATCCTGATTTACCTAAAGGTTATCAAATAACACAAGTTACTAAACCAATGGGTAAAAATGGTTATGTAATTTTAAATGCTTTAGATGAACCTAAAAAAGTAGAAATTCATCAATTACATTTAGAAGAAGATACAGCTAGTTTAGATCATTATGCAGGGTATTCGTTAATTGATTATAATCGTAGTGGTATTCCATTAATTGAAATAGTAACTGAACCTTGTATGCATTCTTCAGAAGAAGCTTTAGCATTCTTAGAAGAATTAAGAAATATTATCGTTTATTGTGGTGTTTCAGAAGCGGCTTCAGATAAAGGACAAATGCGTTGTGACGTAAATGTTTCTTTAATGAAACCAGACGCTATTGAATTGGGAACAAAAGTAGAAGTTAAAAATATTAACTCATTTAATAATGTTAAAGAAGCTATTGAATATGAAATAAAAAGACAAAGTGAAATGTTAGATAATAATGAAAAAATTATTATGGAAACAAGAAGATATAGTGATGAAGACTTTCAAACTTATAGTATGAGAGAAAAAGTCGAAGCAGTAGATTATAAATATTTCATAGAACCAAATATTCATCCGGTAAAAATAAGCAAAGAATACTTAGATAATATTAGAAAAACTTTACCAATTCTTCCTTTTGAAAGAAGAGAAATATATTTAAAGGGTGGTTTATCAAAATATGATGCTAATGTTTTAGTAAAAGATAAGGGTGTTTCTGATTATTTTGAAAAATTAATTAGTTTAGGCTGTGATATTAAGAAAGCAGCTAACTGGGTTACAACAAGAGTGTTAAGTTATATCAATAAGAATGAAAACAAAATTAGTGATATCTATTTAAAACCAGAATTATTATGGGAAATAATTCAAATGCATGAGTCGGGTAAAATATCTACACCTCAAGCTAGAGATTTATTCTTTGATTGTTTAGAACAAAAAAAAGAACCTCAAGTAATTGTTAAAGAACAAGGTATTAGTCAAATTACAGATGATAGTGAAATTAGGAATGCAGCAAAAGAAGTAATCAAGGAACAACCTGAAAGTGTAACAAAATATAAAGAAGGCAACGAAAGAATTTTAGATTTCTTTGTTGGTCAAGTTATGAAAAAAACTAAAGGTAAAGCAAACCCTTCTGTAGCAAGTGCTATTTTAAAAGAAGAAATAGAGAAAGGAGCATAATAATGATAAAAGTAAATAAATATAGAACTCATACTTGTGGCGAGTTAAGAACTGAGCAAGTAGGAGAAAAAGTTAGAGTAGCTGGTTTTATTGAAAACATGAGAGATCATGGAGGCGTTATTTTTGTTGATTTAAGAGATCAATTTGGAATGATTCAATTGGTTAGTAATGACAATAGTGTTTTTTCAGAATTAACTAAAGAAACAAACATTAGTGTTTCTGGAGAAGTAGTAAAAAGAGCAGAGGATATGATTAATCCTAAATTGGAAACAGGAGAAATAGAAATATTAGTTGATAAAATAGAAGTGTTAGGAAAATCAAAGAATGTCTTACCTTTCGAAATCAAAGAATCAACTGATGTTATAGAAGATTTAAGATTGAAATATCGTTATTTAGATTTGAGAAACAAAAAAGTTAAAGATAATATATTGTTTCGATCTGAAGTATTATCTTTTTTAAGAAATAAAATGAATAGTTTAGGATTTACAGAAGTACAAACACCAATTTTAACAGCATCTTCACCCGAAGGGGCTAGAGACTATATTGTTCCTTCTCGTAAACATAAAGGAAAATTTTATGCTTTGCCTCAAGCTCCACAAATCTTCAAAGAATTATTGATGGCAGCAGGTTTTGATAAATATTATCAAATAGCTCCTTGCTTTCGTGATGAAGATGGTAGAAAAGATCGTTCTCCAGGAGAATTTTATCAATTAGATTTTGAAATGGCTTATGCAACACAAGAAGATGTTTTTGAAGTAGGAGAAGCGGTTTTAAGCGAGACATTTAAAAAGTTTTCTGACAAAGAAGTTTTAACACCATTTCCAAGAATAACATATCAAGAAGCCATGTTAAAATATGGGACTGATAAACCAGATTTAAGAAATCCATTAGAAATAGTTGATTTAACTGACTTTTTTAAAAGCACAACTTTCCCACCTTTTATCAATAATGCAGTACGAGGCATAAAAGTAGAAAATTTGAGTACTAAACCAAATTCTTGGTTCAATGATTTAAATGATTATGCCATTAGTAATGGATTAAAAGGTTTGGGTTATATTAAAGTAAATGAAGATTTAAGCTTTAACGGACCAATTGCTAAGTTTTTAACGGCAGAGGATTGTCAAAAATTAATTTCTAGTTTGAATTTAAAATCACAAAGTGTTTTATTCTTTATAGGAGATAAAGCAGATGTGGTAAGCAAATTAGCTGGAATAATTAGAACAGCGTTAGGAGAAAAATTAGAATTAATTGCTGATACAAAATTTAAATTCTGCTATATTATTGATTTTCCAATGTATGAATATAGTCAAGAAGAAGGGAAATATATTTTTTCTCACAATCCTTTCAGTATGCCACAAGGAGGCTTAGAAACATTAGAAAATCAAAAAATCGATGATATTAAAGCATATCAATATGATATTGTTTGTAATGGTATTGAGTTATCTAGTGGGGCAGTAAGAAATCATCAACCAGAAATCATGGAAAAAGCTTTTGCTTTAGCAGGTTATGATAAAGAAGTTTTAGAAACAAAATTTTCTTCACTATATAATGCTTTCCACTATGGCGCACCTCCTCATGCAGGAATGGCTCCAGGAGTAGATCGTATGATTATGTTATTAAGAAACGAACCAAATATAAGGGAAGTTATAGCCTTTCCTATGAATAACAATGCACAAGACTTAATGATGGGAGCTCCTACTGAAGTTAGTGAGCAACAATTAAGAGATGTTCATATAAAAGTAAGATAGAAATATCTTACTTTTATTGTTTTTTGAAATAATAAATGCTATTATTAAAATAATAGAAGGAGTCTGTTATGAAAAGAAATAAAGGTTTTACTATTTTAGAATTGATCGCAATTATTTTAGTAATAGCAATTGTTTTAGCAATCTCGATTCCAACAGTTATGGGAATTATAGAATCTACAAGAAGAAAAGCTTTTGGAGAAAGTGCAAAATTATTAATTAATTCTGCAGTTAATTTGGGGGCTGATGAAGATAAAATTGACCTATTAGAAATTACAGCTGCTAACATTAAAGAAAAATTAGGAGTTAAAAACACTAATTATAGTTATGTTGAAATGACAAAAGAATCTTCATCAAATTCGGTTCTTTTAACATTGCTAATAGGTAAAGGACAATGGGATGGACTTAAAGCTTGTGGTACATATAGAAATATGGTAGTTATTGATTTAAATAATCAAGAATCATGTCCTAGTGATCAATATACTCCAAGTGTAGAAATAACTGGTAAATTTTGTGGTTGGGAAGAATTAAATGAAGGATTTACTTTAGAGGCTATTCTAGAAGCTTATAATAATCATGATACTTGTTATGTAACGAGTGTAGATGATTTAGTAGGTATTTCTAAACTTGTTAATCAAGAAAGTAGAACATTTGAAAATAAAACTTTGTTAATGGTTAATAATATTGATATAAGTAACTCTAATAATTATTATGCTGATGATTCAATTTATTTTGGAGATATTAATAATGATGGAGTAATAGAAACTTTATATCAAGAAATGACAACTGGAAAAGGGTTTAGACCAATTGGAACTTCAATAAATAGTTTTCAAGGAACATTAGATGGCAATTTAAAGACTATTTCAAATCTTTATATAAAACGTCCTACAGAATCAAGGGTTGGATTGTTTGGTCAATTAGGTACACATAGCATAGTAAAAGGTATAACAATTCTTAATGCAGATATGACGGGAATTGGTTTGGTTGGAATAATATCTGGAATCAATCATGGTAAAATAACTGATTCTATTGTTCAAGGAAAAATAAATAGCGATCTTTTGGAAGTTCAAACTTATAGTCCAGAAGTAATAGGGATAGTTTCAGGCCAAAACGTAGGTGTAATAGATGGTGTTTTAGCACTTGAAAGTGAATTGCCCGAAGACATAACTTGGTTATCAGGAGGCTCTATCGGTCCTTCAAAAGGCCTTTCTGAAAATTTTTTAGACATAGATGTTGAATCTATTCCTAATGATATAAATTTTTATGAAAATGGATTAGATACATGGATTGGTGGAGATAATAATTCAGATGGTTATTATTTTGATTACAACTCTTCTGGCACAATGGTACTAAGAAAAGTTTCAGATAATCCAATGGTTTTCATTCTTTCTGGTAATGGAACAACAGAATCACCATATTTAATTAATAACGCTACTGATTGGAAAATAGCAACATTAAGACCTAATTCCGGTTATGTTTTTAAATTAACAAACGATATTGATTTTACTACAAATAAATTTTATCAATTAGGTAGTTACTATATTCCATTTAATGGTGTTTTAGAGGG
>CAYWQQ010000025.1:0-8242 GCA_964461005.1 uncultured Muribaculaceae bacterium | reverse complement strand
AATAATTTAGCTGATAAGAGAATTGAATTTGATTTATCTTTTCTTTGGTTATATGTAATATTATTTCCTTTACTGTTATTTTTCATAATTTATTTATTAAAAATAAGATCTAAAAAACAAAAAATGAGAACAGATATGAAATTAAAGTATATTGATCCTTTAACATCAATAAAAAATCGTTATTATTTAAATTGTAATATGTGTAAATGGCAAGAAAACAAGAATTTTCCTCAAGCTATAATTATAATTAATATAAATAGGTTAAAAGATATTAATGATGTTTATGGCCATGAAGCTGGAGATAATGTTATAAGAGAAGCTGCCAACATTTTAATTAAAAATCAAGTTGATAATTCCGATATAGTAAGAACAGATGGTAATGAATTTTTAGTATACTTATTATCTTATGATGAACAATTCGTAAATTCATATGCTAAAAAAATCAACAAGCTATTAAAAGATTTGCCATATGAGTATGGTGCTACAACAGGTTATAGTATGATTGAAGACAATATGAAGACGATTGAAGATGCAATTAATGAAGCAATATTAGATATGGCTACTAATCGTGAATTAAAACAAAATATTGAATAGTGAGGTAAAAAATGTTAAAGAAAATTGTTTCTTTACTAAAAAGAATAATTAAAATTAATAAACAACCAATTATGAATATTTTACCTGGCCAATTAGCCTTCTTCTTTATACTAGCAATTCCTTCTTTAATTGCTTTGGTTGGTATTATAGCGAATGTATTATCTTTATCAACCATGGATTTTATTAATTTAATTAAAAACACTTTACCAGCATCGACAAGCAATTTAATTATACCGGTTATTACTGGTAGTGGTTTAAATTTTAGTGTATTGTTTTTTGCTATAACATCTATTCTTATGGTTTCCAATGGAGCATATGCAATTATTGTTACTTCCAATACTATTTATAACGAGAATAGTAATAGTGAATTAAAGAAAAGATTAAAAGCTTTTTTCATAGTGTTTTTATTAATTTTTCTAATTCTATTTATTATTGTAGTTCCAGCTTTTGGAAGTAGTATTTTGAGTATTTTAAAAGAATTTAAATATTTAGAAGGCATAATTGATAATTTGATTTTCTTATATGGAATTATTAAACTACCATTATCATTTTTCTTTATATATTTTATTATTAAATTAATTTATACAATTGCTCCTGATATTTCAATTAAGAGTAGGGAAGTTACTAAAGGTGCATTATTAACGACTATTTTATGGATAATGGTTATTGAAGGTTATTCTTACTATGTAACAAATATTGCTAATTATAGTGCTTTCTTAGGAAATATAGCTAATCTTATTATTTTATTGGTTTGGTTTTATATGTTGTCGTATATTTTTGTATTAGGAATGGCAATAAATGCAGGGGTTAGTGAGGATAAAACAAAAACAGGTTAAAGCCTGTTTTTTTGTTTTCAATAATTAAAATTAGTGATATAATTAGTTAAGATTATTTATGGAGGAATTATGAAAACAATTAAAAAATACTTAAAAAAATATTCTTTTAACAATATAATTAACTCTATAAAAAAATATGATTATAGAAAAAATTTGAAAATCAATATATTATTTGTAGTAACAGTTGTTTCACTTTTATTAAATGATATTATTTTAAGAATTGTAACAGTAGGTAATTTCTTAGATATCAAACCATTATTAGGTTCTTTAGCTCTTATCCTACTAATTCTAGCGCCATCATATTTGTTTAAACCAAGAAATCAAATATTTTATTTATTAATAGCATCAATTATATTAACATTAATTTGTATTATTAATAGTATTTATTATAATTATTATTTATCTTTTGCATCTTTTTCACTATTAAAGACATCATTACAAGTTGTTGACGTAGCAGATGCTGTTACTAAAAATGCTATGGAATTAAAAGATTTCTTTTTTATTTGGCAACCAATTGTTGTTTTGTTTTTCTACATATATTTAAAGAGCCAAGATTATTTTAAAATTTTTAAAAAGGAAAAACCAAGAAAAAAAGGAGTATTAACATCTTTTTTGATTTCTTTGCTCGTTTTCTCTATATTTTTTGTTAGTTTAAACGATTTAGAAAAAGGACGTTTTATCAAACAGTGGAATCGTGAATTTATTGTGATGAAGTTTGGAATATATATTTATCAATTAAATGATGTTTTTGTCAATATTAGCCCAACATTGAATTCGTTTTTCGGATATGATGAAATGTCTAAAAAAATAAAAACATACTATGAAACAAAAGAAATTCAAAAAGCTAATGAGTATACAAACGTTTATAAAGATAAAAACATTTTAATGATTCACGCCGAGAGTATGCAACAATTTTTAATTGATTTAAAAATTAATGGTGTCGAAATAACTCCAAATTTAAATAAATTATTTCACTCAGGGCTTGGTTTTACTAATTATTATAGTCAAGCAGGTGTTGGGACTAGTAGTGATACTGAGTTTTCAATTAACACATCACTTTTACCATCCACTAACGGAACTGTTTTTATAAGTTATTGGGATCGTGAATATGTAGCAATACCAAATATATTAAAAAAACAAAATTATTATACTTTTAGTATGCATGGTAATAAAAGCGATATGTGGAACAGAGAAGCAATGCATAAATCTTTAGGCTATGATCGTTTTTATAGCATGAAAGATTATGATATTGATGAAGTGATAGGATTAGGTTTATCTGACAAATCATTTTTTCGTCAATCTATTGAAAAGTTAAAAGAAATTAAAAAGACAAAAGAAAAATATTATGGAACATTAATCATGTTAACAAACCATACACCTTTTTCTGAAGTTGATAAATATGGAGAGTTAAATCTAAGTTCGGAAGTTGAAATAACAAATGAAGAAGGGCAAATTGAAAAAGTAACTAGGCCATTTTTAGAAGGCAATTTTTTAGGAGACTATTTAAAGGCCTCTCATTATGCTGATGCAGCTCTAGGAGAGTTAATTACAGGATTAGATAAAGAAGGCTTGTTAGAAAATACAATAATTGTTATTTATGGAGACCATGACTCTAAAATACCAAAAAAAGAATATAATTATTTATACAATTATGATCCTCAAACAGATCAAGTTTTGACTGAAATGGATGAAGGATATGTTCCTTATGATTATTATGCTCACGAGTTAAATAGAAAAGTACCTTTTATAATTTGGGAAAAAAATATGAAAAAACCAAAACAGATTGATAAAGTAATGGGAACAATTGATGTTTTACCTACTTTAGGAAATATGGTTGGTTTTAAAAGTGAGTATTCTTTAGGAAATGATATTTTTAGTATAGAAGATAATTATGTAGTTTTCCCAAATGGCAATTGGCTAACAAAAGATATATATTTTTATAACAAAAAAGAAGAATTTAAAGTTTTATCAGAAACTGCAATTATTCCGACTGAGTATATTGAAAAATATACAAAACAAGCTGATAGCAAATTAGAAATTTCTAATGGCATTATAGTTTATGATTTTGTTAGAAAATCAAAAGAATCTTTAGAAATTTTAGAAAGTAATAAGAGGTAAGAAGTATGAAAGTAATTAAATTAATTATACTTTTAATTATATTATTTATAATTAGTTTGACGATTTATCAAATCGTTAAAAAACCAAAAAAAAGTTCTGAGCCAGTAATTATTAATAAAATTGAATTATATGGTTATAATTTAGAGGATAATAAAACAAAATTATATGAAACTTACTTTGATAGTTTAAAAAAGGAATTAAATAAAGAAGAAGTTGATCAAAAAAAGTATGCAGAATTTGTAGTTAAATTGTTTATTTCTGATTTTTATGACTTAAACAGTAAAATAACTAAAAATGATATTGGTGGATTACAATATATAAAAGCAGAAGCTATAGATAACATGGTATTAAAAGCCAAAGAGACTATTTATAAATATGTGGAAAATAATGTTAATAAAGATAGACAACAAGATTTACCAAAAATAAAAGACATTATTGTTGAATCAGTTGAAGAAACAGCATATGAATTAAATGGTAAAAAAGATTTGACTGCCTATAAAGTAAATGTTTATTGGCAATATGTTAAAGATTTAGGTTATCAAGATGAGGCAATATTTATTTTGTTAAAAAATGATAAAAAATTAGAAATTATAGAAATAAGAGAAAGATAATTACTATCTTTCTCTTTTTACGTAAAGTATGGAATAAATGTTCTAAAATATATATTAATATTTTTCTTTTTGATATAATAATTATTATAATAATGGAGAAGTATTATATGGAGGTGAAATGATGAAAAAGAAAATATTATATATAATAACAATATTATTTGTTTTTTCATTTTCAATTATTTCTCTTTCAGCAGAAGAAATAGTTGTTGGAAAAATTTCTTATTCTGCAACCAATGTCAGGGTTAGAAGTATTCCTGGAGCAGCTGGAGAAGTTGTTGCAGCACTAAATTTTGGTGATGAGGTTAATATTTTAAATTATAATAGTCCGGCTCGTAGTAATCCGGATGATAGTTATAATTGGTATAATGTTTCTTTTGTAAAAAAAGTAACAAATATAAATGGTATTGTGGAAGAAATAAATATAACTGGTTATATCAGAGCAGATTTGATATCTGTTTTGTCACCACCTATTGGTGATGGGATAAAACCTACAACTGAATATGAAATAGTATTAGCTGGAAAAGGATTTCCATCATCATATTGGCCTTATTTAAAACAATTGCATGAATTATATCCCAATTGGGAGTTTGAAGCTTACAACACGTTGGAAAATTGGGATAATGTATTAACTGAAGAAAGTTATGATCGTAAAAGTTTAATTCAAGGGAATGAAGGATATCGTGCCACAGATGATATTTCTTATAATTGGTTAACTAATACTTGGCTTGTAAGAGATGGTACCAATTGGTATAATGCTAATCTTGATACAATAGCATATTACTTAGATCCAAGAAATTTTTTGGATGAAAGAAAAATCTTTATGTTTGAAAAATTAAGCTTTCATGAAGGAATTGATTATGGACCATTAGTTCAAAACTTATTTAACAACACATATTTACAAGCCGGATCTACAGATGGAAGTATTGAATCTTTTGCTAGTACTTTTGTCAAAGCGGGAAGAGATTATAATGTTAGTCCTCTACATTTGGCAGCTAAAAGTTTAATTGAAACTGGCAAAGGGACACCAGGTAACCCACCAACAGTAACTTCAGGTAATCCATTTGATTATTGGGTATTAAAATCAGACATTAACAAACCATGTACATCAGAAAAACAAGCTGAAAATCAATGTACAACTAGAACTTTATCTGGATATTATAACTTTTTCAATATAGGAGCTTACAATATATCTGCAACTAATATAAATTCCAATTGGAAACAAGGATTAGTTTATGCAAGAGGATATTTGAGTTTATCATATACAACTCTTGGTAGACCTTGGGATAATGCATATAAAGGAGTTATGGGTGGTTCTCAATTTGTAGCAGGAAGTTATATTAGTGTTGGACAAGATACACCATATTTTCAAAAATGGGATGTCGTTAACAATGGCGGAAGTAAATTTAGTCATCAATATATGCAAAACATAACAGCTCCTTTAGCAGAAGCTATAAAAGCATATAACTCTTATGCTACAGCAGGATTATTAAATTTACCTTTTATATTTAAAATTCCTGTATATAGTACAATGCCCGTAGCAACATCTTTACCTGCTCAAGGAAATCCCAATAACATGTTAAAATCAATAAAAATTAATTCTGTTGATATTAATAATTTTGAATTCGGAAGAACAGAATATACTTATTATGTAAATGCTTCAATTAATTCGATTACAATTGATGTAACTCCTGTAGTAGCTAGTGCTACCGTTACTGGTAATGGAACAATTAATTTAAGCAGTGAGACAACTATTAATAATCTTGTTGTGAAAGCAGCAAATGGCGATGAAAGAACTTATAAAATAACTGTTATTAAAACAGATACAGTTCCAATAACAAATCAACAAATATTTCAAAAATTAAATTACAATTTAAATTCTAGTTATATATCAAATATTGGTTTAAATGTAACACCAGAAGTTGTTATAAATAATATGAAGAAAATATATCCATTAATTGATGTTAGAATTACAAATGCTGCTGGTGAAACTAAAACAGCTATCTTAGCAACAGGAGACAAAATGATTGTAAAAAATAGAGAAGTACAAACGGAGTACACTTTTGTTATTAAAGGAGATGTTGATGGTAATGGTTTGGTTGATATTGTAGATTTATTAAAAACAAGAAAAAAAATATTAGGTTATTCATTAATCGGACCATATCTTTCAGCTTCCGATATCAATAATGATGGAAATGTTGGAATTGATGATTTATTAAAAATAAGAAAACATATCTTAGGATATACCGTAATTAAATAGGAGAAAATATGAAGAAAAAAATACTGATAATGAGTTTTATATTACTTTCAATATTTCTATTTAGTCCAATTAAAGTAGAGGCTGCTACGGCATATATAAAAGCTACTTCATCAAAATCGGCAGTTGTAGCTGGAAACAAGATTACTGTTACTGTAAGAATTTCTTCTTCAACAGCACTTGGATCTTGGTATTATAATTTATCATATAATTCAGCATATATTAGACTTGATTCTGGTGAAGTTTCAGTTTCTGATGTTGTTGCAAATTCAAGTACATATAGTAAAACATATACATATACGTTTACTGCTTTAAAATCAGGTAATATCAATGTTAGTGTGAAAAATGCTTACGTCTTATCTTTTGATGACGAAAAAAATATGTCTCTTTCTATTTCACCAGCAGTATTTAAAATAATGACACAAGCAGAATTAGAAGCAACATATAGTTCTAATAATTATTTGTCGGAGTTAACTTTAGACAAGGGGACTTTATCTCCTATATTTAATAAAGATACAGTTAATTATACAGTTGAATTAGAACCAGGTACAGAAAAAATTATAGTAGGTGCTAAAGCCCTTGATTCTAAAGCAGATATTAACGGTGCTGGAGAGATATTGCTAAATGAGGGCTTGAACACTATCAATGTGGTTGTAACAGCTGAAAATGGTAAAACAAGGACATATAAAATAGATGCTACAGTTAAAGAACTAAAGCCAATTGAAGTTACGGTGGCTGATAAAAAGTATACAATAGCTAGAAAAGAAAATTTATATGCGGCACCCATTAATTTTAATAAAATAACAATCAAAATAGGTGAGGAAGATGTTTTAGCATATCAAAATGAAAAAATAGGTGTTATTGTCGGTCTGAAAGCAGAGGACAATATAATTGGCTTATACATATATGATAAAGTTAAAAACAGTTATAAACCATATAAATCAGTTAATTTTAAAAATATAAATTTATGTCTAATTGATGATAATCCAAAAACACCTTTTGGATATAAAGAAACTAAATTAGAGATGGAAACAGATTTAATAAAAGCTTGGAATTATAAAAACAATAAAAATTATTTCCTTATTTATGGTATAAATACAGAAAATGGTGAAGAAGGTTTTTATCAATATGATAAGAAAAACAACGTTGTTCAAAGATTCTTTGATGAACAATTAAAAGACTTAATTGGTAATGATAATTTTGATAAATTAATAGTATATATATTAGCAGCTATCGTTGGTGTATTAATTATTAAAGATATTACTATTTTAGGGGTTAAAATCTTTAAAAAGAAAGAAGAGCCAAAAATAGAAGATATTACAAGAGCAAATAAAAAGAACAAGTAATTGTTCTTTTTATTATTCTTCAGTTGGTTCTTCTTCAATTGGTTTTGTTTCTTCAACTGGTTTTGTTTCTTCAATAATTGGAGTTGTTTTCTTAACTATTCTAATAGTTATGCCATTACTTTTGGCAATTGAAAGTAAAGAATTTGGACTAACACTTTGTTCAAGAAACTGACCGTCCACATATGATGTGGAATCAGTTTCATATTCATCAAAATTAATTTTAATTCCATTTTCTGTTCCCCAATTTGAAATATAGGTTTTAGACTTTCCGATAAAATTAGGAACTAAATCAATACGTGTTTCTCCATAAACGTTTTTTCCAATGATTTTAGGTTTATATTCTTCTTTTATAGAGAAAGAGAAGTTTTTAATTAAACTGGCTTTTTCTAATCCTAAATTTATTTTCATTGCTTTTACGACTGCTTTTAGGCTATCAGCATAATATATTTGAGTAGATGAGTTTTGATGAAGACGTTCATCATA
>CAYWQQ010000024.1:0-8931 GCA_964461005.1 uncultured Muribaculaceae bacterium | reverse complement strand
TTCTTTCACAAATAGTTGAAAAACTAAAATTAACATTCCCAAAAATTTCAAAATCAGGAGTAAATCTAACTGTTGTTCCCGTTTTATTTGTAGTCCCAATTTTCTTTAAAGGTATCTCAACTTTTCCACCAGAACTAAATTTAATATAGTGTTCCCCACCATCTTTTTTTATAGTTACTTCCATCATTGAAGAAAGTGCATTAACTACAGAAGCCCCAACACCATGTAAGCCACCAGAAACTTTATAGCCACCATCGTTAAATTTCCCACCAGCATGTAACATTGTATAAACAACTTCTGGTGTTGTTTTGCCACTTTGATGCATGCCTACCGGAACTCCACGACCATTATCAACAACACTTAAACTGCCATCTTTATGCATAACTATTTTTAAATAATTACCAAATCCATTTATACATTCATCAATGCCATTATCAACTATTTCCCAAACCAAATGATGTAAACCTCTTTTATCTGTAGAACCAATATACATCCCTGGTCTTTTTCTTACGGCTTCTAATCCCTCTAAAATTTTTATTGAAGATTCATCATAGTTTGATTTCATGGGACCACTCCTATCTTTAATCATTATAACATAAAAAATAATCTAATATCTAGATTATTTCTATTACTCTAAGCTTTTAATTGCAAACAGTCAGGTCATCTATTGTGCCTGATTTAGTTTGTTTTTTTGTACCACAAGCTTTTAAATTGTCATATTCTTTATCACCTATAACATTAATTAATATTCTTTCTCCAGAAAAAGTGACAGTTAAAGATGCAAAATTAGATGTATCAAATTCTACATAGTTGCTTAAATTTAGAAGTGTTATTGATTCAATATCAATACTAGGATCTTTTAATTTTTCTGTTTCTAATAAGGCTGCTAAATTTTTAACTTGAATTTCAAAAGCGCTTTTTCTTGAATTTGTCATCATCGTTCCTATAATTGGCCTAGTTAAAAGCAAAATAACTGCCAAAATAACGACAACTCCAATTAATTCAATTAAAGTAAAACCTTTATTATTCATATTACACCTCACTTATTATAATTCAACATTGTGATAAACATTTTGAACATCTTCAATATCATCTAACATTTGTAACAATTTTTGAAAAATTTCTTGCTCTTCATTGCTTAATTTAATTGTTTCTTTGGGAAACATCATAATTTCATCTGTTTCAAAAATCAAATCAGGTTTAACATTTAATAAAGCAGTTTTTATTTTAAATAAATCACTCGGTTCACCGTAAACGCTAACTAGCTCATCTTCTTTTTCTATTTCTTGAATATCAATTTCTGCTTCTAATAAAATATCTAAAACTCGATCTTCATCAATACCTTTAAAACTTAATACACAACAATTATCATATTGATAAGAAACACTGTTTAGTACACCCATCTTAGCCTTTGTTTTTGCAAAAACTGTTCTAATATAACTAATAGTTCTATTTACATTATCAGTTAAACATTCAATTACTAAGGTTGATGAACCAGGTCCAAAGCCTTCATAACGAACACTTTCGTAATTTTCATCTACTCCACTATTAACTTTGTCAATAGCTCTTTTAATAATATCTGCTGGCACTTGTTCTCTTTTTGCTTTTTCAATTAATCTTTTTAATGTTGAATTAGCTTCTGGATCAGTAGATTTTTTTGCTGCTCTATATATTTCTTTTGCATATAAAGAATACACTTTTGCTTTAGCTGCTCCTGTTTTTTGAATCGAAGCTTTTCTAACCTCGTATGCTCTTCCCATTATTTTCACTCTTCTCTATCATTGATTTTTACTAATACTTCTCTAGGTTTAGAACCCTTATTTTGCCCTACTATGCCTCTTTCTTCAAGCATATCCATGATTGTTGCCGCTCTATTAAAGCCTACTTTAAATCTTCTTTGGATTTTTGAAGCACTTATTTCTCCTTGATTAATAGCAAATTCTAGTACGCTTTCATACAAATCATCTTCACCATCTGAACCGCCATAATCATTACTTTTTGTTTCTTCATTGATTATCATTTTTTCATCATACTTAGCTTTTTGTTGCTTGATTGTAAAGTCAACTATCCTTTTCACTTCATCATCAGAAATAAAACAACCTTGTAAACGAATTGGGATGTTTTCACCCATTGGTAAAAACAACATATCACCTTTGCCCAATAATTTTTCGGCTCCACCTTGATCAAGAATTGTTCTTGAATCAACATTTGAAGAAACCGCAAAAGATAATCTTGATGGAATATTTGCTTTAATAATTCCAGTAATAACATCTGTAGATGGCCTTTGTGTTGCGACAATTAAATGAATTCCCGCTGCTCTTGCCATTTGAGTAATTCTCATAATAGAATCCTCTACTTCTTTAGCTGCTACTAACATTAAATCTGCTAACTCATCAATAACAACCAAAATATATGGCATCTTTTCCAATTTTTCAGTTTCTAATAATCCTTTATTTTTATTTTCTATATATTGATTATAAGTTTCAATATTTTTTGCTTCTTTATCTGTAAAAATATCATATCTTCTTTCCATTTCTTGAACAACTTTAATTAATGCTAAAGAAGCTTTCTTAGGGTCACTTACAACTGGTGAAAGTAAATGAGGAATACCATTGTAAACACTTAATTCAACTTTTTTAGGATCAATTAATATCATCTTAACTTCATCAGGTCTAACTCTCATCAATATACTAGTAATTATAGTATTAATACATACTGATTTACCAGAACCTGTTGCGCCAGCTATTAATAAATGGGGAGTTTTGTTAATTTCTGCATAAATAGAATTACCCATAATGTCTTTGCCTAATCCGATAGCCAATTTGCTTTTATCATATAAAGTAGGCATTTTGATTAAAACGTCTTTTAATACAACTGGAGTATTTTCCTTATTTGGAATTTCTATTCCGACTGTACTTTTACCTGGAATTGGAGCTTGAATTTTTACTGACTTAGCTGCCAACGCTAAAGAAAGTTCGCGATCTAAGCTAACAATTCTACTTACTTTTGTTCCGGCCTTTAATTCTATTTCATATTGAGTAACAGATGGTCCAACATGTACTTCTACAATTTTTGCAGAAATATCAAAATCTTTAAAAACCCTTTCCAACACTTCAATATTAGCTTTTACTTGTTCTTGATTTGTATTAGTTTGCCTTTTAGGATTATCTAAAATTGATAAAGGTGGCAATTTATAATCGTGTTTTGTTTCTTCACGATTAAAACTAACTTCTTTTTCTTTAATATTGTCATTATCCATTCTCTTTAAATCATCAATTGAAGAAATAACAATTCTTTTATCAGTTTTTTCAGAATCAAAATTGGTAATTTTACTATCCTTTCTTTTAAATAAAGATACTATAAATCTAAAAATATCTCCTAATGTAATATTAAATAACATTAAAACTCCTAAAGTAACAAAAAGTATTAATAAAATTATAGTTCCTTCTGCTATTAAAAAATTAAACCCGTAAGCAAAAAGAAGGCCAATTATACCGCCGCCAGAAACAACAACTTCACCTCTCATATTTAATGTTTGTTTTATTAATGTTAAAAAATCAAGATTGTCTCTAACTAAATCTAAATGTAAATAGCTTAAAAAAGAAATTACAAGTAAGTAAACTCCAACTAAACGTGCTGAAAAAAATTTAAAAGTTTTTGCTGTTACGATCATATATAAAGACACAAAAATTAAAAATAATAAGAAAAATTTTGAAAAGGAACCACTTAAGATAATAACAATATCTCTCAACACAGTTCCAATAGGCCCAAATTCACCTAAACCAATAATCGACAACACAATTATCAACAAACCAATTAATTCTTTAAAATATTTTGATCTTTGTTTTATTTCTTTTTTTCTTTTTTTTGGCATTTTATTACACCTCGCATCTTAATTATAGCATATATTTTTAGAAAAGTTATCTGAAACAAAAAAAATTGTTATGGCAACAATTTTTTAATAAAACTAATTTTTATCGTTTTTTTTGAGGAGTTAATATTTCTTCATAAGTATAATCATTTTCCCCACAACCAATAATATGATTATCGAATTGAATTATTTCACTGTATCCTTTTTTAATTAAGTTATCTATATATAATATAGGGTAATTATTTGTGTTCTGTTTATTTCTATATTCTATAATATCAATTCTTTTTCCATTGTAATAAGTTTCAGGCTGTCTCTCATTATTTATCTCGTAATAAAAATAGACAAAATTTTTACTTAGAATTATTTTTAACGGTTCAATTTCTTCAACCCCCAAAATAACTGGTAAGAATTCATTGCAATTGTTGGAAATAAACCCTCTAACTGTAATTTTGGGTTTTTTATTAATAATCATTCTATCACCTTATATAAATTATATCATAAAAAAAGAAATACGATATATTTCTTTTTTATAACAATTTAATATGCGCCTTCTTCTTTATATGTAATAACTATCTTATTGTTTTGAATTTCTATATAAGTTCTAAATGGTTCTTCACCTTTAAAGCCTTCTAAAACTTTAAAATCATCAAAACTATTTGCACCTAATCTTTTAATATCTGCTACTGTATAACCCATTAAAGGTAACGCTTGGTACATTTCTAACTCTGTATTATTTTTTAAATCATAAAAATAATTAAAACTATAAGAAGCAGAAAGTGCTTGGTTATTAATACCTTCGCGATCTAATTTAGTTACAATTGTTACAACATTATTTAATATTTTATATTCATATGTAGCTCTTAAAACTTGACGTGCTTGTTGTTGATATTCTTCAATACTATTATAATCATTAGAGTTTTGAGGTATACAATATGATTTTTGATAAATATCTCCAATCATTTTTTGATTTAAAGAAACAGAATTTTCGCCTCCATTTAATATTTGAGGTATTTTTATATACATCTTACAAAGATCTCTTAAATAAGAATGATCTTCAGCTTTTAAATCAACACCATCAATTACAACGGCTTTTTTTAGTTTCGACTACAACCGGCTTTTCCTCTGTAATTGGTTTGTTTGTTTCTTCTGTTGTTGGTTTGTTTGTTTCCTCTGTTTGATTATTTAATATTGGGTTCTCAGTTTCTTTTGGTTTCTCGATAAATCCAAAATAGACAACTACTCCCAACAAAATTAGTAAAAATACTATTATGAGTGTAGATATCTTTGTTCCTCCAGAATTACTTGTTTCCATTTGATTTTGTTCCATCATTATATTTATCTTTCCTTATTATGATAACAATAACATAATTTCTGACAACTATAATAATATATAAAATTATGGCGTCCACGAGAGGAATTGAACCTCTGACCTATCCCTTAGGAGGGGATCGCTCTATCCAACTGAGCTACGCGGACTTAATTTTATTTTATCATAAAAGACTACATTTATGTAGTCTTTATTTTTTAATATTTACTAAGAATAATAGCCATAAAACTGCTGTATATTTAAATTTAATACTAACTTCTGAAACGGCTAATGCTTTATCTACAAAATTAATTACCCAACCTTCTAAATATTTAGGTGGTTTAATATTAATAGGAAACATATGGGTTTCAATAATATTTTTTTCTTTTTCTGATATGTTAAAATTTTCTATTGCATTTAATGACGCAATTTTAGCGTGATTAAACAATGATTTTGCACTATCTTTCATTTTTTTATCATTATCAGTTAGAAAATAATCATGAAGCAACCCTGCTCTCGCTGTTGTTTCATAATCTAAACCTATTTTTTTTGAAATTAAATAAGAATAATAAGATACTTTAATAGAATGTTCAAGTCGATCTGTCCCGTGATGAACAGATTTCTTTATTTTATTAAATTCTTTATCTTCTAAAATATAATCTACTATCATTTTGTATTGCTTATCCGCAATATTATTTATCATTATATATTTACCTTCTTTATTATTTGTAATTTTGGCTGTTAAACATTACTTATAATATATTAAACTTGTTTTTTTGGCAAGTGGTTGATACTTTTTGACATTATTTGCTGTTTGGTTTCAATATTACTATTGACTTATTATTTATATCAATTTTTGAAATTATTTTTGAAAATTCTAAATAATTAAGTTTACTAATTACCTCAAACAGACTAATTATATCGATATCATAACATGCTTTAGAAAATAACATTTCAATGTTTACATAATTCAAACTATTAAAACCAGAAATGAAATTGCTAATTATAACCTTCTTTTTACGCTCAAACTCTTCTTTTGCTATGAAAATGTTATTTAAGACCTTATCAACACTTTGATATAGTTCTTCCGGTTTCTCAGTTTCTGCTATAATTGTCCATGTTGCATATTTATCAACAAAATCTACATCCGTTTGTATTTCGTTTTTTATAATATCCCTTTTTTTCAGCTCTTCATCAATTATTGATGTCGTATCAAATAAATTCATTAAAATTATCTCAAAATAGTAATTTAATTTTTCATTTTTCATTTTTAAATTAGAAGTACATATCTTATAATTAATAGCTATTTTGGTTTTTTCTACATTACCTTTAATAATTTCTTTAGCTTTAAAAACTTTAGTTGGTTCATCAATCGGCTTTAATTGGATAGGATTAAAAGGCGAAAATGTTTTTTTGTTTTGATTGTCTTTAATAATTTTAACAATTTCTTTTTCATTAAAATTTCCAAGAACAACTATAAACATATTTCTAGGATGATAAAATTTTTCATAATTTTCCAACAAATCTTCTTTAGTAATTTTTTTAATATCTTTTATTTTACCTGCTATAGAATTGCGATAAGGATGTTTTAAAAAAGTGTTTAAAAGTAAAGTTTCATATAATTTTTCAGTGGGATAATCATCCCCCATTTTTATTTCTTCAGCTATAATACCTTTTTCTTTTTCAACATTTTGGTCAGTAAAATATGGTTCTTGAACAAAATCTAATAAATCATTAATATTTTCTTCAATATTATTATTTATATCTAAATAATAAGCCGTTATATTTTTACTGGTAAAAGCATTAACGTATACTCCTTTTTTTTGAAAGAGAGTTAATGCATTCTCTTTATCATTTATTTCAAATAACTTATGTTCTAAAAAATGAGCTATACCATTTGGATAGTCAACATAATTCTTTTTATTATTAGGTACAAAAGAATTATGTATAGATCCATATTTTGTAGCAAAACTTATTTTTACTGAAGTTTCCTCAGGTTTTTTTATCAAATAAATTTCTAAACCGTTTTTTAGTTTTTCATAATATAGAGTTTCATTTATCTTGTGGTTACTTATCTGTCTCATTGCTTTCACCTCCACACAAAAAATAAATTGTATCTAATTTAATCTTTTTACTAGCCATAATTATCTGACTTTTATTTACTTTTTTTAATTGCTTTATTTCTTGATTTATATCTCCGGCTTGAAAATATTGTTTTTCTATTTGTTGTAACAATAAGTGAAAAGGCTGGTTACGATTTCTCTCCATGCTATTGATAATACTTATTTTTGCCGATTCAATATCTTCATCTGTAAACTTACCTTTTCGTAAATCGCCTATAATATTTAATATTATATTCTTGGTTAATTTATAATTTTCTTTACTTATACCTGAAGTAATAAATAAAACATTATCATGCACTAAATATCTAGAATTAGCATAATACGCTAAAGAATGTTTTTCACGTACTTCATTAAATAATTTAGAATTACTACTGCCACCTAGAATTTCACAATAAATTGGCAAAACATATTTTTGTTCAAACTTACTGGGCTTTTTTATTTTAAAGCCTATTCTTAATATTGATTGATTTATATCATCGTTTTCTTTTGCTCTTTTAGGTAACAAACGAAATTTTTTATGCGTAAAATCATTATTTTTTAACAAAATTGTTTTAGTTTTAAAAGAAAAATTTTTAATAATTTTATTACTAATTAACGGGAAAGAAAAATCACCTATTACATAGATGCCAATATTACTTTCTTTTATCATTAACTTATAATATTCTTCTATATCTTCTAATTTTAATTGATTTAATTGTTTTAAATATTTATCACGGAAAGCAAAAGGTGCATTTTTATCCATTGCTTCTCTTAAAGACATGGTGGCTTTATATTGTTTTGATTCTTCTTCAGCTTTTATATCTTCAATAATTCTCTTTTTAATAATTTGAAATTGTTCCTCAGTAAAATTACAATTATAAATAACTTCTTTTAATAATTTTATTGTTTGGTCTGTCATTCCTTTTTCAGTAAATTCTTCATTTAAAAATGATGCCTTAATTCCAAAAAAACTCAAGTTGCCAATACGTTCAATAAAACTATTTAAAGATACACTATATAGATCCTCTTTCTTTAAGGATAATAATCTCTCAGATGGATAATTTTTTGTAATTGTTATTAAGTATTGATTTAAAAAATATCTTTTTGTTATATCCTCATATTTTATTTTTTTGGCAAAAACTATATTAATTGTACTTCTTTTTGATCCTTTTTTTCTTATTAAATTAAGACTATATCCTTTACCTTTTATTTTTTGATAATCCATCATTTTCTCCTTAGATTGATTCTAAAACTAGTTCAATCATTTCCGTAAATTTTTGTTCTCTTTCTTCACTAGTTGCTTGCTCTTTTGTAATTAAAGAATCAGATACAGTTAAAACACAAGCCGCCTGATTATTGGTTTTTTTAGCGTTTAGAAACAAAGCGTAGGTTTCCATTTCTGTACCTAAGCAATCATATTTTTTTACCAATTCATTATTGATTGAATCTCCATAGAAAACATCTGTTGTATAAATATTACCTTGATTAATTATTACTTTATTCTTAATTGCTGTCTGATATATTTTGTCTTTCAATTCTTTGTCAGACTCTAATATTTCAATATTTTCATGTATAAATGATTCGTCATAGGTTGTATCACTACAAGCTTTATCAACCAATATTAAATCAAATAATTTTAATTCTGGTTTTAA
>CAYWQQ010000023.1:0-9579 GCA_964461005.1 uncultured Muribaculaceae bacterium | reverse complement strand
CCAGAAGTATGTATTTCACTAATAGAAGTATTAGTGAAAACTTTTACACCTTTTAAATATAATTTGTTAATTGTATTTGTTATAGCAGATGCATTTCCTGGAATTGCTGATGAAGAAAAGACAACTATATCATTAGGTAATAATTTAATTTGACGATGCGATCCGTTAGCAATTCTTGATAAAGCTGCTAATGGTTCACCTTGAGAACCAGTACATAATAATGTAATTTCATTTTCTTTAGCTTTTAATGCTTCTTCAGGAGAAACAAAAATACCATCATCAATTATGTAACCACCTTTAACAGCAATTTCAATTGATGTATCCATACTCCTACCAAATAAAGCCACTTTTCTATTGTTTTTTCTACAAGTTTCAACAATATGTTTCAAACGATAAATATTTGAAGCAAAGGTAGCTATAATTATTCTTCCTTCACAATTTTCAAAAACTTCATTTAAAGTTTCATCAACTTTTGATTCACTGATAGAAACACCGTCAACCATTGCGTTTGTACTATCACTCATCAATAGTTTAACACCTCGTTTGCCTAATTCAGCCATTTTATGAATATTTGACATAGGTCCAATTGGTGTCCAATCAAATTTAAAGTCTCCAGTCATAACGATTAATCCATTCGGAGTGTTTATAGCTATGCCATGAGAATCTGGTATAGAGTGAGTTGTTGCAAAAAATTCAATTTGAAAATATTTAAACTTAAGTTTTAAATCCTCTGTATAAGTATTTAAATTTTTATATTTAATATTTCTTTCTTCTAATTTTTTCTTAATTAATTCTGTCGCTTGTTTTGGGGCATAAATAACAGGAATATTCATTGTTTGTAATAAAAAAGGAATACTTCCAATGTGATCTTCATGACCATGAGTAATTATTAGTGCTTTAATTTTTTCACTATTTTGTTTTAAAAAAGTATAATCAGGAATAACATAGTCAATTCCTAACAATTCATCTTGTGGGAACATAACTCCAGAGTCAATAATAATTAACTCATCGTTATGCATTACACAATACATATTCTTGCCAATTTCTCCTAAACCGCCTAAAGCAAAGACTTGTGTATTGTTGTTTTCAAAAAATTTCATTTTATCTCCTTTCTATTTAGTTAATGATAAAAAGATTAACTCAACTAATTATATATTAAAAACCTTTTTTTGTCTATAAGTTAAAAGATTATCTTTAAAGTGCTTTATAAAAAGATCAAGATATATTATAATAAAGAAGTGTTTGGAGAATAAATTATGATTGAAAGAATTACCAAAATAATAAATATTTTTGTTGAATTATTACAAAACACTGGCCCTCTAGCTGGGTTCTTTTTAATCATATTAGAATCTATTATTCCCATATTACCATTAAGTGTTTTTATTGCTTTCAATAATTTAGCTTTTGGTTCGTTTTTAGGTTTTATTATTTCCTTATTAGGAACAATTTGTGGTTGTCTAATATCTTTTTATGCTTTTCGTTTAGGATTTAGTAAAATATTATATAGAAATATAAAAATTGATGGTAAAATTAACGCATTAATGAATAGAATCAACAAGATGTCTTTTTCATTATTAGTTATTTTAATAGCATTACCATTTACACCGGCTTTTTTAATTAATATTGTTTGTGGTTTGTCAAAAATGGAACCCAAAAAGTTTTTGCTGAGTATTTTAATTGGTAAAATTTCTATCGTATATTTCTGGGGCTATATTGGTACCGGATTGGTTGAAAGTTTAAAAAATCCTAAAATTTTTCTGGAAATAATAGCTATTCTTTTGGTAGCGTATGCTTTTTCTAGAGTTATTCAAAAAATATTGAAAGTTAATGAGGTGAAATAATGGAATATGTAGTTTTAACATTATTAATTATTATTTTAGTAGTTAGTGTTATTTCAGTTATGAAAAACATTAATGAGAGTAATATAACTGAGAGACTTGGTAAATTAGAAAATAGTGTTATAAAAGAAATTGGTGATTTCAAAAATGATTTTGGAAGAAATTTGAATGAAGATTTTTCAAAATTAAATGAAAAAATTGATAACAGACTTATCATGATCAATGAAAAAGTAAACGAAAAAATTGAAGAAAATTTTGAAAAGACAAATAAAACTTTTACGTCAGTTTTAGAAAGACTATCTCGTATCGATGAGGCTCAAAAAAAGATTGATTTATTATCAAATGACATAGTGTCATTACAAGGTGTATTAACTGATAAAAAGAGTCGAGGTATCTTTGGTGAAATTAATCTGAAACATATTTTAGCAAATGTATTTGGTGAAAAAAACGATACTATTTATCGTATGCAATATACTTTTGAAAATGGTACAATTGCTGATTCTGTTTTGTTTGCACCTAATCCCTTAGGATTAATCGCAATTGATTCTAAATTTCCTTTAGAGCATTATCAATTAATGGTAGATAAAAATTTATCAAACTTTGAGAGAGAAAAGAATGAGAAAGAATTTAAATCTGATGTTAAAAAACATATTGATGCTATTTCTAGCAAATACATTATCTCGGGGGTAACTAGTGATCAAGCTATCATGTTTTTACCAGCTGAAGCTATTTTTGCTGAAATTAATGCCTATCATCAAGACATTCTTGATTATGCAAATAAAAAGAGAATTTGGATTACTTCACCAACCACTTTAATGAGTACTTTGACAGTTATCCAAATGATTATAAAGAATATGGAAAGAGATAAATATGCCTCAGTAATTCAACAAGAATTAATTAAATTAAGTGAAGATTTTAATCGTTATCGTGATCGTTGGGATAAATTATCAAAAAGTATTCAAACTGTATCTAAAGATGTAGAAAGTGTTCATATATCTAGTGAAAAAATTAGTAAAAGATTTGATATGATAAATAAAGTTGATGTTAAGACAATAAGTGAAGAAAGTGGTGAAGATGAATGAAAAAATTAGTTTCAGGTATTAAACCGACTGGTGAATTAACTTTAGGTAGTTATATTGGGGCAGTTAAACAATATATTGAATTACAAAAGGATTATGATTCATATTTTTTTGTAGCAGATTTACATGCTATTACCAAATATCAAGATCCTAAAGAATTAAGGGAAAAGTCAAAAAAGATAGTAGCTCTTTACTTGGCTTGTGGATTAGATCCAAAACACGCTAAAATATATCTACAATCTGAGAATCCATATCATTCTTATTTAACGTGGATATTGAGTTGTAATACATATTTAGGTGAATTGAATCGTATGACCCAGTATAAAGATCAAAAAGCTAAAGATTCAAATTTGTCTGTTGGTTTTTATACATATCCAATTTTAATGGCAGCAGATATTATTATATATGATGCTGATTATGTACCTGTTGGAGAAGATCAAGTGCAACATGTTGAATTGGCCAGAGATATTGTAGAGAGATTTAATAAAAAATATGGTAAAAAATTTGTTATGCCTGAAGTAATAGTTCCAAAAGTGGGGGCAAGAATTAAAGATTTACAAGATCCTGAAAAGAAAATGAGTAAATCAGATGGTGATTGTAAAGGCTCTATTTTATTATTAGATGATGAAAAAGTGATTAGAAAAAAAATAATGAGTGCTGTTACCGATAGTGATAACATTGTAAAATATGATGTTAAGAATAAACCAGGAATATCAAATTTGATTACAATATATTCTTCTTTAAGTAATTTATCGATTAAACAAGTCGAAAATGAGTTTATTGGTAAAAATTATGGAGAATTTAAAAGTGCAGTAGCAGATATAATTGCTAATTTGTTAAAACCAATTCAAGAAAGATATTACGAATATTTAAATGGTGACTATATTGATAGTGTTTTAGATCAAGGAATTAGTGAAGTAATTCCAATGGCAAAAGCAAAATGTGCAGAAATTTCAAAAACAATAGGAGTGGGGAGATAAAAAATGTTAGAAATCAAAAATTTTAGTAAAACATATGGTAAAGTTGGCAAAAAAGCTGTTGATAATTTATCTTTAAAAGTAAAAAAAGGTGAAATTTATGGTTTTATAGGTCACAATGGAGCTGGAAAAACTACAACAATTAAATCAATTGTAGGAATCATTGATTTTGAAGAGGGAGAAATTAAAATAGATAATCATTCTATTAAGGATGAACCTATTTTATGTAAACAAAAAATTGCATATATTCCAGATAATCCAGACATATATGAAAATGTTCGTGGCATAGACTATTTAAATTTTATAGCAGACATCTTTAATGTTTCAATTCAAGATAGGGAATTAGCTATAAATAAGTATGCTGTTGAATTTGAAATATTTGATAATTTGGGTGATTTGGTATCAACATATTCTCATGGTATGAAACAAAAATTAGTTGTAATATCAGCATTGCTTCATGATCCTTTGTTAATAATAATGGATGAACCATTTGTTGGTTTAGATCCAACTGCAGCCTTTAAGCTGAAAAAAATAATGAAAGATTTATGCAAAAAGGGAGTATCTTTCTTATTTTCTTCTCACGTATTAGAGGTTGTAGAAAAGTTGTGTGATAAAGTAGCTATCATTAAAAAAGGAAAATTAATTGTTTCAGGTACAGTTAAAGACATTAAAGGCGATAAAAGTTTAGAAGATTTGTTTGTGGAGTTGAATAATTAATGGATAAGTTATTTAAATTATTAAAATTTAAAATTAAATCAACTATTAGCCTTGAAAAAATCAAAAAAATGAAGAAAATTAATCTTATTTTATTTGGTTTTGCAATTTTATATTTTGGTTTTTCTTTAACTTTTTCTATTACGATGATTACTGATGGTGCGATTAACACTGCAAAAATGTATGGATTAACATTTTACTTAATTCCATTATTTTTTGTATTAGTAAGTTTTTTCCTTTTTCAATTATCTATTTTTAACACAAAAACAATTATGTATAAAGCTAAAGATAACGATATATTATTATCTTTACCTATTGATTCAAAAACAATTTTAATGAGTAGAGTTTTAACTACTTTGTTATGGAATTTTTTAATTTCATTATTTATTATGTTACCAATGCTAATAACATATGCAGTAAGAGTTAGTATCGATTTTAATTTCATTATTATGTCTATTTTTACATTAATAATATTACCAATCATACCTACTATTCTAGCAAGTATTTTTGGATACATAATTGCATTTTCAATGTCAAAAGCAAACGCTAGTAAATGGATAGAATATATATTATCATTTGGTATGATAATAATTTTTGCTATGATATTTTCTAATATAGAAGCTATTTTGATGTATGTTATTAATAATTTTGAGAAAATTGAAAATATCATTAAATATGGATTTTATAGTTTATATTTAATTATTGAAATGTTCTCCTCTAATAGTTATATTTCCTTGCTATTATGTTTAATTATAAATTTTGGATTATTTTATATATTTATAAATGTTTTGAGTTTAAATTATAAGAAATTACTTTCTAGACTTAATGAAAAAAAAGCTAAGAGCAAATTTGAATTTAAACATTTAAGACAAACTAAAGCTAAACAAATATTGTTTATAAAGGAAGCTAAAAGATATTTTTCTTCTCCAATTTATGTGTTTAATACTTTGTTTGGTGTAATTGTGATGCTATTTGGTTCTTTTGCACTTTTCTTTACTGATAAAAAAGACATTGTTAATATGATGAAACAAGGAGGACTTAATTTAGATATATTTCCCATGATAATTGTTGCCATAACATTTATTGCTTTTTTATCAAATACTTCTTGTGCTAGTATTTCAATAGAAGGAAAAAATTTGTGGATATTAAAATCCTTACCGGTTAAATTTAAAAGTATAATCATTAGTAAGATAATGTTTAATTTCATAATTATAATCATTCCAATTATTGTTTCGATTTTGGCTTTTTCATTTGCCTTCGGATTCAATATTATTGAATTACTAATATTAATCTTGGTAGCAGTTCTTTCTTTAGGTTGTTCATCGATGTTTGGTATGATAGTTAATCTTAAATTTCCAAAATTAGATGCAGTAGATGATACTGTAATTGTAAAAAGAAGCTTAAGTGTATTAATATCTACAGTACTTCCTTTAATATTAATTATAACTTTAGGTACTGTTTATACTTTTATTGAAAAATATCTTAGTTTAAGTAAATATTTAATTATAATATTTGGTATTATATTTATTTTAAATATTATTCAAATAATAATAATAAACATATGGGCGCCAAAGCGTTTACAAAGAATTAATTAGGAGATGATTTAATTGCGAGCAATTGTTTTATCTGGTGGCGGCTCAAAAGGAGCCTATCAAATAGGAGTTTGGAAAGCTTTAAGAAAATTAAAAATAAAGTATGATATTGTAACTGGAACATCAGTAGGGGCTTTAAACGGAGCTTTAATGGTTACAAAAAGTTATCGTAAAGCCTATTCCTTATGGAAAAACATTAGTTTCAAAGATGTTTTTGATCAAGATATAAATTGTGATTATTCTACTTCAGAAGGAAAAAAAGCAATAGCTAAAAAATATGCTAAAGCTATTTTTCTTAATCACGGAATGAATCCAAATAATTTGGAAAAGACAATTGAATCAAAATTAAATTATAATAAATTAAAAAAAGCAAAAATCAAATTCAGTTTTATCACTTATAATTTATCTGATTTAAAACCTAAAATTATTAATGTTGAAAAAATTTCTTCAGATAAATTAAAGCACTATTTAATAGCGTCTTCATCTTGTTTTCCTGCTTTTCAAAAAAAGCAAATAGATGGTAAAGATTATATAGATGGTGGCTATTATGATAATTTTCCAATTAATCTAGCTTTAGACTTAGGAGCAGAAGAAATTATTGCAGTAGATTTAAAAGAAATTGGTATTGAGAAACCAGTAAAAAAAACAACAGCTAAAATAATATACATTTCACCAAATAATCATTTAGGTTCATTTTTAGTTTTTGACAAATATTTATCACGTAAAAATATTAAGTATGGTTATAATGATACTATGAAAGTATTTAATCAATTAGAAGGAAAAAAATATACTTTCAAAAATAATCATTTAGAAAAGAATTATTCAAAATATTCTCAAAAATTTAATAAATTAGTACAAACCTTTTTAACAAAAAAAGGAATCATTTCAAAAATAATAAAAAAAATAACATTTAAAAATGAATATAATTTAAAAGATTTTCAAAAAATAATGGAATTTTTAGGCAGTATCTATGAAATTAATGATACAAAAATATATTCTTATCGCAAATTTAATAAGTTGATATTAAAGAAACAAAGGAAATATAATTTAAATAGAATTGGTGATAGCAGAAATATTATTAATAACATATTAAATAACGATATAAAGAATAGTAATAAAAATTGGGAACTAGCTTTTTCAAAAGAAGTTCTTGGAGCATTATATATAAAAAATTTAAAAAACTCTTGCATTTTTAAAATATAATAGTATAATATTTTTTCACTTGGAGGAATATAAAATGGAGTTTAAAAGTTTAATTAGTCCAGAAAAAATGGTTAGACATTTTTTTGATGAAAAGTATGTTATTTATCGTACGGAAGATGATAAATTTTATTTAGTAAATGAAGAAACCTATGAATTCATTTATCAAGGAGATTATTTTACAGAAATAAAGTATGAAGAAGGAAAAATATATTTTTATCATATTATTAGTCATAATAAAGAATTATATCAATCAATTGATTATATCTATAATACCAAAGAACATAATAATTCATATTGTTTAAGAGGCAAAGAAAAAGTTTAAACAACAAGTCGTTGATAATCAAACAGTTTTAATTATTGATGACAAAATAGTATGCTATCGAATATTAAATCCCGATGAAATATTTATTATAGAAGGTAATATGTTAAAAATTTATAATATTTATAGTCATAAAATTATTTTGGAAGAATTTATTTCTGATTTAGTAGATAAATCTAATGATGTTAAGACTTTGAAAAAAAAGATATAATTATCTTTTTTTTATTTTATGATATAATTATTTTATGGGAAAAAGAATTTTTGATTTGTTAATTACATTTTTATTTATACTAATTTTGGAATTAATGACAAATATTATTGTCTTTAAAAGTTTTTCTTTGCTTTATTTTATAAGTATTATCTTTTTTACTATTGGTTTTTCTATAACAATATATTTACTAACAACAATTTTTAATAAAACAATTAATTTTATCAGCTACTACACTATATTGACAATTATATCTGTCATCTTTATAGCTCAAATTATATATTTCAAAACTTATGACGGACTAATGTCTTTATATTCAATGGGGCAAACGACAGTTATTGCTGAATTTGGTGATTCAGTTTTGACAATGATTTATAGGAATATATTTTTTGTAATAATATTTTTAATACCTTTAGTAATTGTAATCTTTTTAAATAAAAAAGTTCTATACTTAAAAAAAATGAAATTCAAATTAAAAACACTTTTTGCAATATTTTTTTTAATTACATATATAATTAATGCATTATTATTACAAATAAATAAAAACGAATTATATTCTGCAAACTCACTATATTATGGAGAATTTTCTTCACCATTGTTAGCAGCTGAAAAGTTTGGTATTTTAACAACAATGCGTTTGGACTTAAAAAACATAATTTTTAATAAAGGCGAAAAATTTGAATATGTGAAATCAGGATTGTCTTTTAAAATTGATTTTAATTCAATTTACTTACCAAATGTTTTAAAAATAGATTTTAAAAAATTAATTGCAGATTCAACTGATAAAACTATAAAAGGTATGCACGAATATTTTAACAATAAAAAGCCTACTTTTAAAAACGAATATACAGGAATGTTTAAAGGGAAAAATTTGATTGTTATTTTAGCAGAGGCTTTTGATCCAATTGGAGTAGATGAAAAGTTGACACCTACTTTATACAAGTTAATAAATAGTGGCTTTGTATTTAGTAATTTTTATGTTCCAATTTTTGTCAGTACTATTGATGGAGAATTTTTGCAACAAACATCACTATTACCCAATACAGCTGGCAGTAATTGGATCATGAAACAATCTATTGGTAAAGATCTGCCTTATACTTTTGCCAATTTATTTCGAGAACTTAATTATAAAACTATGGCATTTCATGATGGAAACTATAAATACTATTCCAGGAATCTTTCTGTACCTAACCTTGGATATAGTAAGTTTGTTGCTTGTGGTAATGGTTTAAACATCAATTGTAAGCAATGGCCACAAAGCGACTTAGAAATGATGAAAAAATCTATTCCTATGTATATAGATGAAGAAAAATTTATGATATATTATATAACTATTAGTGGACATTTAAATTATACGAAAATTGGAAATATGATTGTTTCAAAAAATTGGTCTTTAGTTAAAGATTTACCATACTCAGATATTAGCAAAGGATATATAGCTACTCAAATTGAATTAGATAAATCTTTAGAATATTTAATAGAACAATTAAAATCTAAAGGTAAGTTAGATGATACGGTAATTGTTTTATGTTCAGATCATTATCCATACGGATTAGAATTAAATGAAATCAATGAAGTTGCCAATCCTGATCGAGATAATGATTTTGAAAAGCATCGCTCTAATTTAATTATCTGGAATAGCAAATTAA
>CAYWQQ010000022.1:0-11230 GCA_964461005.1 uncultured Muribaculaceae bacterium | reverse complement strand
GGATGTCCAATTATATAAAACACTAAAGTATATTCAATAAATATAATTAGAGCAAATAAACAGAAAGCATTAATATATTTGTGAAGAGCATCATCTAAAGTTTCAAAAAATTTAAATGTTTTCTTATTTTTAAGTTTCTTTAAAAATTTTTCAAAACGATCACGGATATTATCCATATCAAACATAAAGTAAATAGTAGCAATTAATGCAATTAATAAATTTGCTAAAAAATTTAAAGAGCTACTAATAAAATTAATAAATCCTTGTGAAACTACTTTACTTAAATCGCCAGTAATATTACTAGCAATTGTTTCAATAGATTTTGATAATCCCATCAAATTTAAATCAAATTTTACTGAAATATCTTTGATAAAATCATTAATTGTTACGAACAATGCTTGCGTTTGATTAAACATCATAGGCAATACTGATGGAATTAAAATCCATAAAAATATCGTAATAAAAAGCAATATACTAGCAAAGATAATAGCTAAAGATATCTTTTTTGGTATACCTTTTTTAATTAGAAATTTTAGCAATGGATTTAAAACATATGCTAAAACAAAACCAATAACAAATGGTAAAGCAATTGCACAAATTCTTGAAACAACCCCTAACCATAAACCTCTCATAATCCATACTAAGAAAATTATTATTAATAACAATAAAGTATTAACTAATTTAAAATTAATGTTTTTCATTTTTTCTCTCCTTACTATCTATAATAATAGTGATTGGTCCTTCATTTATTGCTTCGACTCTCATCTCTGATTGAAAAAGTCCTGTTTCCACAATTAACCCTACTTCTCTTAATTTATTATTAAAAATTTGATATAATTCTCTGGCTTTTTCACTGCTCATTGCTTGTTCATAACTTGGTCTTCTTCCTTTTGAAATGTTGGCATAAAGTGTGAATTGAGAAATTGATAAGATTTTATAACCGCAACTATTAATATCTAAATTCATTATACCATCTTTATCTGGAAATATTCTTAAATATTTAATTTTATTTACAACAAAATCTAAATCTTCAATTTGATCATCTCTACTGAATCCGACATATAATAATAAACCCGAATCAATGGCCCCTACTTTTTTTGAATTTACTTTAACAAAAGCATTTCTTACTCTTTGAACAATTACCCTCACTTAATCACTCTCTCTACACTATTTATTTTGTCTAATTGATGTAAATCATTTATTAATTTATTTAATTTTTCTTTATTTTCAACTAAAACAATTAAATCATAAGCATAATATTCTAATTGATTAATAGTATTAATAGATTGAACTGAAATATTTAAATTATTAGTCTTTGCTAAGACTTCTAACATTATATTTTCTTTACGATCAGTTTTGATAAGTAAATTAGTTGGAAATTTCTTGCTTACATTTGGATTCCATTGTACCTCTAATATTCTTTCATCTATGTCTTTAACATTAGGACAATCACTACGATGAACACTGATTCCATTACCTTTTGTAATATAACCCATTATTTTATCTCCGGGAATTGGCATACAACAATGTGATAAATTTGCTTTAATTTCATCTATTCCTGCAACAATAACATCATTTTTACTAGTATAATCTTTTATCATTGAATTTGATAATTTTTCGGTTAAAAATTCCTCGGCTGTTTTTGTTTCTTTTTGAACTGAATTAATAATAGTAGAAACATTTATTTTACCTATCCCTAGCCAATTATATAATTCTTCAACATTGTCTAATTTTAAATTGTCTAAAATATTATTAATATTTTCTTCTGAAAAAAACTCATTAAATGTTTTTTTCATTTTTCTTAATTCTTTTAGTAAAATATTTTCACCTTTTTTAATATTTTGACTTTTATCTATTTTGCTGAAATAATTTTTTATTTTGTTTTTAGCTTGAGCGGTTACTACAATTTTAAGCCATTCTTTTTTAGGACCATGAGGTATTGGTGTTGTATTAATTTTAATAATATCTCCATCACTTAATTTATAATTTAGAGGCACTATATTATCATTAACAATTGCTCCAACCATTCTTTCTGCTACACCACTATGAACACGATAAGCAAAATCAATTGGAGTACTACCATTTGGCAATTCTATAACATCACCTTTAGGAGTAAATACATAAATATTTTTGTCAATAATTTCTCTTTGAAAATTTTTCTCGAATTCTTTTAAATCTTCAGTATCTTGATCTAACTCGATGATTGAACGAAATATTTGTAATTTTTGTTCAATAAAATCTTTATAATTAGCATTCTTTTCTTTATATGATGCATGAGACGCTATACCATACTCAGCTATTTTATCCATATCATATGTTCTTATTTGAATTTCAAATAAGTTATCACTAACACCAAATACAGTTGTATGAAGTGATTGATACATGTTCTCTTTTGGATTAGCTATATAATCTTTAAATCTTTTGGGAACAGGTTTGTATTTAGAATGAATTAACCCTAATGTTAAATAGCATTCCTGAATAGTGCTCACATAAATACGCAAGCCTAAAATATCATAGATATCTTCAAATTTTTTACCCTTAGATATTTTACTATATATACTATATATACTTTTAGAGCGACCTTTAATCTCATATTGAATATTGTTTTCTTGCAAAATCTTTCCCAAATTTTCTTTCATATCAAAAACAGCTTGATCTCTTTCAATTTTACTGTTATTTAAACATTGAACAATTTCATCATATGCTTCTTTATTTATATATTTTAATGATAAGTCTTCTAATTCATGTTTTATTTGATAGATACCAAGATGATGTGCTATTGGTGCAATAATATCTAAAGTCTCCCTAGCCTTTTCTTTTTGTTTATCAACCGGCAGTGCCCATAGTGTTCTCATATTATGAAGTCGATCTGCTAGCTTAATATATATAACTCTAACATCTTCACACAAACCAACTAAAATTCTCTTATAATACATAGTTGTATAATTACCTTTAATATTAATTGGTATTTTATTAATTTTAGTTATACCTGCAACTAATTTAATTATTTCTGCAGGAAAGACATCTTTTAATTCTTCAATTGTAACGTTTCCTAAATTAATCGTTTCATGCAAAAATGAAGCAGCTAAAGTCTGATAATCCGCCTTCAATGTTGTTAAAATTAAAACAATATTTAAAGGATGACTAATATAATCAGAGCCATCCATTCTTGTTTGTCCATAATGTTTTTCTAGAGCATAATGATATGCTTTAGAAATTATATTTATTTCTTCTTGATCTGTAATATATTTTTTAATTTCTGAAAAAACTATTTCATAATTAATTTTATTTTCCAAGATAACACTCCTTAAGCATTAATACCTTTTATTTTTAATTCTTCCACTTCTGTTTTTTTAGGTTTTGCTTTGGTTTTCCTCTTTGTAGTTAAAAGATACCACAAAGGACTTGCTATAAAGATTGAAGAATAACATCCAGCTATTAAACCAAATAACATAGCTAAATTAAAATTATAAATTTGTGATGAACCAAAAATTAATAAAGCCACAACCGGTATTAAAGTTGTCATCGAAGTTAATAATGAACGTTTCATTGTTACTCCTAAACTTTTATTAATAACTTCATCTAACTTATTATTATTAACTTTTTCTTCTCTAATTCGATCAAAAACTACTACTGTATCATTAATTGAATAACCAATAATAGTCAAGATAGCTGCAATAAAAATAGTGTTTACTTCAATTTTAAAAATACTAAACATTGCTACAACAAATAATGCATCGTGTACCAAAGCTAAAATACCTGCTACTGCAAAATTAAATGTGAATCTAAAAGAAACATAAATAATAATACCTGCAAAAGCAAATAATAAGGATAATAAAGCGTTTTTAATTAATTCTTGTTTCACTACTGTCGATACTGAGCCGCTTTCTATAGTGGCATTATATTTTTCTTTAAAATAATCACTAATTTCTACAATTTTTGAATCTTCTAAATTTTCACCTATTTTAATATAATTTGATTTTTTATCAATATTACTTAATTCTATTTTTTTAATACCTAATTCTTTATAACCATTTTTTATTTCTTTTTGTGTAATTTTATTTGCTGTAATTGTAAAATCTGTACCACCTTTAAAATCAACACTTAAATTTAAACCCATCTTTATGGTTAAAATTAACCCTACCAATATAATTAAACTTGTACCAATTATGAAAAATTTATATTTCTTAAAATAATTAAATCTTTCAAAAAAAGGTGTCTTGTTTTTCTCTTTATAACCAATGAAAAACTTTAATCTTTTTTCAAAATAATTTGATTTTAAAAACCATCTAATTAAATTACGAACAACTAACACCATAATTAAAATAGTAGAAAAAATACTTATCATTAACATAGTTGCAAAACCTTTTACAGCACTTTCTCCCAAAATAAACAATACAATTGCAACAATTAAAGTTGTGATATTTGAATCAATGATACTTGATAATGAATTCTTATAACCAATTCTAAATGCCTCTTTTATACTGTGCTTATCTTTTAATTCTTCTTTTATTCTTTCAAAGCTTAATACATTTGCATCTACTGCCATGCCAATTCCCAATAATAATGAAGCTATACCTGGCAATGTTAAAACTCCACCAATCATCCAAAAAATGAAAAATACTAACAAGCCATACAACATTAAACCAATACTAGCAATAATGCCAGAAAAACGATAAATATATACTAATACTACCATAATAATACTAATACCAATTATTCCAGCTAATAAAGTTTTTTGTAAAGAATTACCACCAAAAGAGGCAGTAACCATTCTAGATGAAAGCTCACTTAATTTAGTTGGTAAAGATCCTGAATTGATTAATTCTACTAAAGTAGAAACATCTTCTTTAGTAAAACTACCAGTTATTTGCACATCACTTGAAAAAGCTTGAGATACTGTTGCTGCTGATAAACAATTTGATTCTTTTAAATCTCCACAATTATATGTAGTAGCAAAACTATCTTTTCCTTCTTCAAAATCTAACCAAATAACAATTCGATTATCAGGATAATCTTTCACTGCTTTTGTTACTTCATAAAACTTATCAACATCAACAATAGATAAACCAACTGCTGGTTTACCTTGATTATCTGTTGCATTTTTAGCTCCTCCTGCTTTTAAAACAGAAGCATTCATTAATAAATTATCCTTTGTATCTCTAAAACTTAAAGTTGCAGCTTTACTTAAGATTTTACCTGCATCTTCCTTATTTGTCACTCCAGCTAATTTAATTCTGATACGATTACTACCTTCGATTTCTATTTCTGGTTCTAGAACACCTAAACTATCAACACGACGGCTAATAGTCTTATATGTTGCTTTCATCATGTCCATTGTTAATTCTTGTTTATCAAGACTAGAAACTTCATATAAAATTTCAAATCCACCTTTTAAATCTAAACCAAAATTTATGTCTTTAAATAACGGTATATATGATAAACCAACTAGAATTACTAATAATGCTAATAATATGATTTTTTTCATTTTTGCCTCTTCTTCCTACTCGTTTAAAATTAATTCTGGAGTTATCTTTTTTAAATTATTTAAAACATAACTATCTAAAGCATTATAATCTAAATTAAAGATATCTCTAACCATATCAGCTAGTGATAGATTTTCCGTTTTAATCCATTTTGTTTCCTTTAAATAATTCCACAAATCTTCTTCCTTAAAATAACTAAAACCTCTTCTTTTTAATTCTTCATTTTTTGAAGTTAAAGCCGGTTTTATTCTTAAATATAATTCTTTTAAAGATTCAAATTCCATATCACCACTCCTCTATTATTATATCTTATCTTAATTATTTTTAATAGATTGATTTATATTTTTCTTCAATAATTGAATATAAATATAATTCTATTTTTTTATTTGTTATTTTTTCCAAATAACTTTTATAATTTTTTAACTGTTCTTCATAAGCCTCATCATCAATGTTTTTAGCTTTGTAATCAATAACTTTCAAGCAATCTTCTTCTTCAATAATTAAATCAATTACTCCCCTATTTTCAATTTGATCAGAATTATCAATATATTCATATTCTTTATATATTTTGGCAGTTTTAATATTTTTTAATAAATCACAACCTAAAAAAGCTTTTACCTTAGGTACTAAATCCTCTTCAACTAAAGAATAATTCGGGTCATTAAAATCAATCATTTCTAAGTAATAATGAATTTTATTACCAAAATTCATACTATCTATTTCTGCTTCCGTTAATAATTTATTAATTTTTTTAGAAGCTTTTGTTTGTTCAATGATTTCATAATTAATTTTTACTACTTTTATATTGATTCGCTCTACCTCTTGATTTAATAAATCATCGTAATTCAATCGTTTGATATTTAAATAATCTTTATTTACCTTAGGTGTTATAACATCTTTTATTTTGTTCCTAATTATATCTTTCAAAGAAATTATGACATCGCTATAAGATTTATAATTAAATCGATCATAAAAATCAACTATATCAAGCAATTCGCTATTTGGTTCTTTATTAAAATCTCCAACCATAATTATTTTTTCTTTTGACCTAGTTAATGCTACATAAAATAATCTTAATTTTTCTTGAATGTCTTCTAACGTATCTTGATATTTATAGATAAAATTATAAAACGTTGGTTGTAAATAATCTTCTTGATAGGAAGTTATAATACCAAATTGTTTGGAAAAAATAAAATTTTCCGTCATTTCTTTCTTATTAAATTTGGAATCTAATAATGGATAATAACAAATTGGAAATTCTAATCCTTTAGATTGATGAATGGATGTTAACAAAACCGCCTCTGTTTCATCTTCAATTGAGGGCATAGTAATGTCTTCACTAGTAAAAAATAAATCAAAATATTCAATTAAATCAATAACTTGATAATTAAAATTGCCTAGTAAATCACAAATCTTTAATAAATAATCTATTCTTAAACAAGTGTCTTTAATATTACCAATAGTAATTAGTTTTAAATATATATCAAATTTTTCAATTATTCTTTCTAATAATTGTTTTAAAGATAAAGTTTTTAAATCAACAGCTATTTCTAATATTTTTTGATGTATTTCTGTCGTTTGATAACTGTTTTTACTTTTTATATTATATAATTCTTCATCACTTAAACCAAACAAGAAACTTCTTCCTAAACTATAAAAATTTTTTTCAAATTCTAAATCATAATTTTTTTCATAACATTTATTTACTAACTTCAAAATACTATTAATAACTAAAATGTGATTAGTGTTTTTTACCTTTTCTTCGCCTCTAATTTTTAATGGGATGCCTAAATATGAAAACATTTTCTTAAAAGTATCAAAATGAGATTTGCGATCAATTAATATTGTGAAATCAGAATATCGAGATGACCTCATCATATCTTTTTCAGCTACTAAATAATTATTTTTTATTTTTTCTAATATATCTTTCCCAATTAAATATGCCTCTATTTCCACTTTGCTTTGACCTGGTTGTAAAGAATAATTATATAGTTCTAAATGATTATTCTCTTTACTAGCTAATTCATTTGAATACTTATTGTTTCCATAAATTAAGCGATGCTCTTCACGATAATTTACTTTTGCAAAAGAAAAATCCATCAAATAATCAAAAAGTAAATTTATATCATTAATTACTTCTGCACGACTACGAAAATTGCGGTTTAAATCAATTTTAATACCACCTCGATTATTCTTATATAATTCAAATTTTTCTTGAAATAAGTTAGGATTAGCATTACGAAAACGATAAATAGATTGTTTAATATCACCGACTAAATAAACATTATTTTCAGATATTTCATTAATAAATTCTTCTTGTAAATCGTTTGTGTCTTGATATTCATCAATTAATATCTCTTTAAAACTATTTTTAATTTCTTCTCTCACTTCAGGATATTCTTTTACTAATTTTATTGAAAATCTAGTAATATCAATAAACTCATATATTTGATTTCTTGTTTTTAATATATCTAATTCTTTATTAAATTCTTTTAATATTTCCACTACAAGCAAAACATTATCTTTTGTCAAACAGACTTTTTCATAAATATCTGTTTCTGATTTATATCTACAAATTTCTGTAATTTCTAAAATTATTTCTTTTATTTGAGATTTAATTAATTTAAATTGTTCTCCATCTTTTAGTGATCTATTCAATGATATCTGGCTGTTTTTCTTAAATTCTGCATAAGTGTTGGAATTCAATAAAGGATTTAGGCAATCAAAAAAATAATGGTAACGATCTATATCTATTTCTTTAGCAGCTTTTTTTAATAAGCTTTCAATTATTTTAATTTTTTCTTTAATTAAATCTAAATATATATCTATATCAGAATATATTTTTTCAGAACTAAAATTTATTTTTTCATAATTATTTAAATAATCTTTATAATCATATTTTAAAATAATTTTATTATTTAATTTTAAAATATTTTCTTTTAAATTTTTGTCATCCTTCAAGCAAAAATCTTTAATTAATTTTATAAATTTTGCATCCTTTTCTTGATAATATTTATCAAAAATTTGATCAATAATTCTATTTTTTTCTAATAATAAAGCATTATTTTCATCAATTTTATAATTACTATTAATATTTAATAGCAAGTGATATTTTTTCAAGATACTAGCTGCAAAACTATCAAAAGTTGTAATATATGCAGTTGGAAGTAATTCAAGTTGTTCAGGATTTTCTTTTAATCTCTCTTGAATTCTTTTTTTCATTTCTTCAGCTGCAGCTCTTGTAAAAGTTAAAACTAATAATTCATTTATTTTAATTCCAGAATTAACTTTGCGAATAACTCGTTCCGTTAAAACCGAAGTTTTTCCCGAACCGGCTCCAGCACTAATTAAGATGTTTGATCCTTCTTGATTAATAGCAGCCAATTGTTCTTTAGTCCAACTCTTCATCATCAATCACCTCACCATCTAAATATATTACATTTTCATTTTTTACATAGCAAATATCTTTATACTCACAATTTTTACAAGAATTATTTTTAGTTTTTATAACTTTAGGATTAATAATAAAATTATTATCAAAAATATTTTCCGCAGCTGTAATAATTTTTTCTTCTACTAATTCAATTAAAGAATCAATTTCTGTTTTTGATTTTAAAGAACCTTTTAGTTCCTCAGATAATTTTAATCCTTTAATAATTTGACTATTTTCGTATGAACTATCAAATTGTTTTACTTTTTCTTCTTCATTCAGAGTATAACCTTGTAATTTTAAGTTGTAACTTTTGTTTTCTTCTGGACTCTTATTTTTATTAAAATCTGAGTTAATTAATTGTTGATAATAAAAACCAATTGGTTCTAATCCACTATACCTAGTAGATTTTTTTAACAAATATAGATAGCATGGCAATTGTAAATTTAAACCATATTTATTGTTGTTTAAATCTTTATCTATTCCTCCAGTTTTATAATCGACTACACTAACTAAATTAGGATGATTTATAATAATCTTGTCAATTTTACCATTAAAATTAATCTTATCTCTTACAATAACTTTAATACTATCTTCACAAATCACTTCTTTAATATTCATTAACTCTTTCTCTATAATTAATTGCTTTATAATATATTTCATTTCTTCTTTCATTTTTATTAACAATATATCTTCTTTTGGACTAATCTTTTTATTGTTTAAAAAACTAGTCCACTCTTTTTCAAAATCGAAATTTAATTGATAAAATCTTTCTAACATGTAATGAAATAAATTACCAATTAAAAGATAAAAATTTTCTTCATAATTAACAAATTTTAAAAGATATTTCAAATAATATTTATATTGACATTGATAATAATCATTTAAACTTGTATAAGACAGACTCAAAGAATCAGAGATTAAGCTTTGATTTATTTTTTGATAATTATTATCATAACTAAGATAATTTATTTTTAAATTATTATACAAGTTGATTAAATCATAATTTAAAACACGATACTTAGAGTAATCATCTAATTTTTCACCTAAAGAAAACATTAATATATTTTTACAATAATAATTACTGATTTCCGGTTTTATTATATTTATATTTAAATTATCAAAAGCAAAAGAATCTTTTTTTATATAATATACAAATAAACTCTTTGTCTTTTTTAATAAATAAATCCATTTCTTTTTTTCTATATTATTTAATTCAATTGAAGTTTCCAAATCTAATTCTTTTTTTTCTATATCAGAAAAAAACTCATCATCTTGATAATAAATCAGACTATTTTTAGATAAATTATATACCAATAAATATTCGTCATCATTCACTTCATAATCATTTAGATTAATCAACTCTAAAACTGGGTTTACCTTTTCTTTTTGATATTTAGTATGATCAAACTCATATTTTAATAATTCATTATAATTTTTAGTTTTTATAAATTTATTAGATATATTTATTATTTTATTTAATAGATCAGCTGGCACATTTGATAATAATGAAATACTTTCCACAATAGAATGGTTTTTTAATAATTCTAAATAGTCTTTAATAATAGACATTTCACTTAACATACAAGATTGAGAACAACTGATTTTTAATTGATAGATATCAGCCGTTCTTTTAAATATAAATAAATCTTTTTGAGGAATATTACCAATCTTAATTTTATCTAAAGTAATTCCTTGATCAAGCAATGAAAAAACTTTATTGAATATATAATTGAGGTGCTCCTCTTGATTAGAAACTTCAATTACATTGATTATATTTTCTTCACTTGATTCAATAATTTTATAATTAAATTTAGACAATTGTTTTTTGAAAAATTTATCAACATATTTATATCCATATACAAAAAAAGGTACTTTTTGATAACTATTATAAAATATATGATCACTTTTAATTAATGATTTACTTAATAATTCATTTCTTATTTTGTTATAAAAATTTAATTTTACTGATGAATACTCCTCAGCTTCTAAATATATTAAATTATTTAATATTTCATAACTATTTTCAACTGTGAAATGATATTTTTCAATTAAATAGTCAACAGCTTCCATTGTATATTCAAAAGTCATTTTTCTAATAAATTCTTCTTTAGTAACTATTTTATAATCTGCCAATATGTTTCTGTTTTTTAAAACAGATATTTTAATACTGTTTGGCATTATTATTAAAGATTTTTTTTCAATACTATCTAATATATTCATGTTATCACCAATTCTATTATATCATTTAATTTTTGATATACATAAATTAATCAATAAAAAGAAAAAAGAAGCAAAGCTTCTTTTATCTGCT
>CAYWQQ010000021.1:8574-11869 GCA_964461005.1 uncultured Muribaculaceae bacterium | reverse complement strand
CTAAAACCCGTCATATTCATTAAATGACGATGATTAAGCTCAACACTCATAATATTTATTGAATCAATATTTGACCATAAACTATAATATAATGCTAAAGCTTTAAAACTAATTAAAGGTTGATATAATTTAGTTAAAATTAATCGATCATTATCATTCATTATTGTACGATTAACCACTAAATAAGTATCAGCAGGTGCTGTTATTTCCATTTGCTCACCTTCTCCATAATATCTTCTATTTTAACATATTGTATCTTTGAAAACAATCAAAAAAAAAGAATAGAAACCTATTCTTTTATTAAACAATCAGTTAAATATTTGTATATCATATTTACATCTTCTAGACTAATAGATTTTAAAAATCTCATTCGTAATTCATGACTACTTTTTGAAACAAAATCTATTGATGAAGAAAAAGCGTGAATATTCAATACATATGAAGAAATGTTTGCATATTCTATTGCGTAAACAGATTTTCTTGGTCCATTAAAGCCCTTATAATCTATTAAAACAATTCTTTTATCTGTAAAAATACCAATATCTCTTCTAGATTTAAAAGCCATAATAATTTTTTCTTGTGGTCGAACAAATTCTTTTATTAATTTATCATCTTTTAAAATCGAATAAAAACGAAATGTAGTTGATATTGGTCTAAATCTAACAAATGCCATATTAATTCTCCTTAAATTTATTTTTTATTTTGTTTTCTATTAACATATAAGTTTTTTTAATAATAACTTTATCAATATTATTTAGAAAACTTAGTGTCAAGGGATATGTATTATATAAAGTTAATTTTATAGTAGAATTAATTGGTCCAAAAAAAACTGAAGAGGTTAAAATCGAATGATATGGTATAGCACTTATTTCTTTAATACTTTTACCAATTCCTCTTTTATTAAATAATACTATTTGTTTATCAGTAAATAAGGCGATATCTTTAGAAGTTGCATATGCAAAAATGATTTCTTCATCTTCAATATAATCATAAATATATTTGGGATAATCTTTTATAATTATTTTTCTAAAGTTAAATACGGGAGTTAGAGGTTTAAATTTAATAAAAGCCATTAGCTCACTCTCCTTTTATATTAAAATAATACCATATTTTATGATAAATAAAAAGAGTCAAATTTGACTCTAATCTTGAATATCATATTCTAATTCTGTAATTTGGTCACCTTGTGTAATTATAATAAATAATTTTTTATCTCCCTTACCTGATCCAATATTTATATCTTGATTTTCAGTAAAGAAAGTCCAATTATGAATACTTTGTGAACCACTATTTCCATTACCAATAGCATACTTCATTGAAGGATAAGAATTGTTTATTAATATTTGTATATGTTTTCCATTTCTCGTTACGGTGAAATCACTATTATTGGGAGTATTAACAACGGGATTTGTAATTTCTATTTCAACTTCTTTTATATTTGATAATAACAAAGTTCTTACATCTCCGTTATAATTTCTATCATACAAAGTCTCTTTTACTTGATATTTTATAATATACTTACCAGCTTGATTCATATTAACTGAAGAATCATCAACAATTAATTCTAATGGATCAGAACTGTTCTCAGTTGTACTAATATTTACATCTCTAAAATTAGGTTTTACACTACCAACTTCATAACTTAAATCATAGTTAGGAGTTACACTTTTTAAAATGGGTGCTGTTGTATCTCTAACATAGATAAAATTATATTTGTATGCACTATTTCCAGCTTGATCAATATAATAGTAATCAATGCGATATTTTCCTAATTTACTTAAATCAACGCTTGCTACAGAAGTGTATTTAGGTGATTCTTCTAGATTGCCATTATCCCATAAGCGATATCTAACAGAATAACAATTGTTATATGGTGCAGTAGCACATTTTGTATCAATTGTAATTGTTTTATCTTCTGAACCCAAATCTTTTACTAAAACATCAGTAATTGGATTATAAAATCCATCTTGTGCTTCATATATTTTGGCATTATCTGTACTATTTCCTAAAGTAATAATAGGTGCTGTTGTATCTCTAACAACAACTGTTCTAATTACTTCATCTGCTTTATTACCTGCTGCATCAGTAACATTATATTTAATTGTATATGTTCCTAATTTAGTTAAATCTAAATCTGAAGTAATTACTGCTACTAAATCTTTAGAAATGTTATCGGTAACTGTCACTCCTAATTCTTCATAACTAGTTCCAAATTCAACATAAACTTCTGTATTTCCATTTAGAGTTATAACTGGTTTTGTATTATCAATTGTTGTTTTAAATGTATCACTCCATAAGCTTTCGTTTCCTGCTGCATCAACAGATTTAACTCTCCACCAAAAAGTGTCTTCAGGAATGTTATAAGCTGTTTTAGCATGACTTGGAGCAGTAACAGTTTGTTTGTGTCTCAAAATTGTAGTTGTTTCATTACGATAACTTTCATATAAATACTTAATTGCATCGGGAACAGCTGTCCATGAATTAGTAATTTTATCACCTTTTATAAATGAATTATTCAAAGGTGATACTAATTCTGGAGCAGATGGTGCAGTTTTATCAATTGTAAAATTCATAGTTGTTTTATTACCAACTTTATCTGTTCCTATAACAGTATATGTTCCTTCTTCACTAACTAATACTTTTAATTCTTTTCCTTCATTATTTTTTCCAATAACTTTAATTGGAGTTTTATTGATACCATTTAAAGTAACTGAAGTTAAGAATTTATCATAAGCAGTTATTTCTACATCTTCATTGTAATATTCATTATTAATAAATCCTGTAATCGTTGGATTAGTTCTATCAATTGCTACCCAAAGATCTGTCTTATTTCCAGCATTATCTGTTGCTGTAACTTTATATGTTGCTTCTTCAGTTAAGATAGCTCCATTTTCTATTAATGTGTTTGTCTTCATATCTTGATTATAAACATTGATATTTTTTAAATTTACTTCTGTCACATTAATTATAATATTTCCTGTAGTATGATAACCTGTTTTTAAATCAAATTTAGGTAATACTTTATCGATGTTATCAACTTCAGCAGTAGCTGTTCCTATATTTCCAGCTGCATCAATAAAAGTAAACTCAAATACACCGTTTTCAGTAAATGTGTATGTATTGCTTCCTTCGTTGTTAGTAATTGCTGCTTCTTCATCTATTGTCAATGTTGCAACAACATCTTTATTTGTTGCTTCTAAATTGTCATAAGTAATTGTTCCTTTTGGAGCTACTTTATCAATGTTATCAACTTCAGCAGTAGCTGTTCCTATATTTCCAGCTGCATCAATAAAAG
>CAYWQQ010000021.1:0-8474 GCA_964461005.1 uncultured Muribaculaceae bacterium | reverse complement strand
TTGCTTCTAAATTGTCATAAGTAATTGTTCCTTTTGGAGCTACTTTATCAATGTTGTTAATTACTATTTCTTTTTCACTTTTATTTCCGGCAGCATCAGTTGCTATAAAAGTAAAACTACCATTTTCAACAAATGTATATGTAGTTTGATTTAATGTGCCTTCATTTGTTGTTGCTGTAACAACTATGTTTTGATTAGTAGGTGTCTTTATATAGTCAGCAATTGTAATAATTGGTGCTGTTACATCTACTTGAATTTGAACTCGATTTGGAGTTAAAAGTGTTTGGCTATTTTCTTCTGATTGATCAAGATTATTTTCACCACTTTGTCCTTCTAAGTTCTCTTTAGCTCCTTCTTTAATTTTTTCTTTTTTTGGAATACTACCACCATCAATAATTTCTTCTTCATTATTACCTGATGTTTGTGCAAATGTAAAAACGCCTAAAAATAATACGATAATTGCTAATAATGCTACAAAAAATTTTTTGTTTTGCATATCTCAAACCTCCCTTATATTTTATTAAATGCAAAAAAACTAAACATTAAGTTTAGTTTAGCACAATATACATAATTTTACAACATTTTATTTAATTATTGATAAACGATTAAATGGCCAAATAATTAAAAATGGTTTTCCAATTATTTGAGATTTATCAATCGCTCCAAAAACACGACTATCATTGGAATTTTCCCTGTTATCACCTAGTACAAAGTATTTGTTTTTTGATACTATATATGGTCCAAAATCAGAAGTAATTCCCTTCACATTTCTGTCATCCTTACTAAGGATATCATTTATATATAATTTGTTTTTTAAAAATTGAATTTTTTCTCCAGGCAATCCCACTATTCTCTTAATTAAAAATTCTTTATTATTGTGAATAGCTATAATTTCAAATCTTTTATAACCAAAAATCTTTCCAGTTAATTGATCAACTAATAAAAGATTACCATTTGATAAAGTAGGATTCATCGAATCACCAATTACTTGACTACCTGTTAATACAAAAATTCTAATTAAAATAATAATTACAATTAAAATTATATATTTTAAAGCATCTTTTAAAAATTCAACAAATTCTATCATAAATCACCTACTTTATTCTTACTATTGTTTATTTTGCTTGTTCTAAAGCAATGCTAACTGATTTTATATAACTATCAGCTGTAATTGAAAATCCAGATAAAGCATCTAATTTAGTTTTGCTTTCATCTTTCCAAACAATCCAATCAATTCCTTGTTCATCGATAATTTTTTTCTCTAAAACTTCTATTTGTTGATACCATTCGCTACCTTCTGCAATGTTTCCAGCTTTTGCTGAAGCAGATTTCATGCCGTAAGCATCACCTAAAACTTTTTTTGTTGTATTAATATCATTGTTTATATATGTAGAATCAATAAAAACCGACTTAATCAATCCTTGATTATCAACATAAACAACTGCTGTTGTCACATATTTTTTACCATAAGATTCAGTTTGAACACTGCCAAAATATGTGCCTTCTTGATATTTACCAGTACTAACTTTTTGACATCCTACAGCTAATATTAGTACTATAACTAATAAACTAATTATTTTTTTCATTTCTATCCTCCTATATTTAATGATACTGGTTTAAGCAATTTAAATCAATCTTTATTTATCTTTTTATATTGATTTATTACTTGTTCAGAAATCACACCAATAACAAAACCAGTTGGTATTGATAATAGTAATAAATATGGTAAATAATAAATAATATTTATTGTTTGGAATAAAAAGACCGCTACTAAAATTTGACCAATGCTATGAGTAATAGCCCCTATTATACTTATTCCAATAATTGATAATTTTGTAAATTTATGAGCCATAAACATACAAATTACGCTTAAAAAACCACCTGATAAACTAAACATAAAAACAATATTAAATAAACCTGTTCTCAATAAACCAACTATAAAAACTCTTGTAAAAGAAAATAACAAACCATCTCTTAAACCATAAAAATATATAACAAAAATAACTACTATATTAGCTAAACCTAATTTACTACCAGGAATAATATTCCCCATAATGGGAATCATACTTTCCATAATATTTAATACCACTCCTAAAGCTAAAAGCATAGCTAAAGTAATTGTTTTTCTTAATTCCATTTTTTCACCTTAATATTACATCATAATTATTATTTACTGATGTAACCCTAATTACTATTTTATTTGGTAAACAAACAATTGTTTCCCAAGATTTAGAAATATATCCTTGTTTAGAACACAAATGATAATTTGATGTTTCTGAAGATACCCTAATTTTTTTATTATTAACTTCAATATTCACCTTACCATTATAGCCTGTAACTTGATATTGTTTATCTTTAGTTAAATCAATTGTTAAGATTAATTTATTATCATTGTAAACTAGAGCTTGATTACTATCTTGATTAGTAAATTTGAAAAATATTAATAAAGTACAGACAATCAATAAAATTATTATTATCAATATCCAATCGTTTTTATTCATATTGTTTAATTCCTTCAGTTTCAAATATACCATTTTCTGTAAACCAAATTACGTCAACATTATATTTTTCAGCTAGTTTTTTGCCCTCTTCAATTGGCAATAAAACTAATGTCGTTGATAAAACTTCAGTTAAAATAGGATCAGGAGCAATTACTGTTATAGATAAACTATAATTATCTGGATATAAACTAAAAGGATTAATGATATGACTATATTTTTTACCTTCAAATTCATAATAATTATCAATTGTACCGCTAGTAGAAATAGAATTATTATTTAGTTTAATTACTTTGTAAATATTTTTCGGATCTAATGGATTAATTAATCCCACTTTATATCTATCTTTTTGATAATGTTCACCTATTAAAATACTGCTTGTACCTGAAGTTATTATATATTTTTTAATTCCTTTTTTGGACAAATATTCTTGTATTTTTGCATTTACATAACCTTTAGCAATACCACCTAAATCAAGAGAAACATTACTAGTCTTTATGAAAATGTTTTTTTCTTTTAAAATAATGTCATCTAAATTAGTACTGCCACTTTTTTTTAAGTCATCAATTGAAGGTTTTTCCTTACTATTTTTCCAAACATCTGTGACATTGCCTAGGGCAATAGAAAAATATTTATTTGTCTTTAAATAGTATTCTTTACTAGTCTTCAATAATTCATATAATCTATTATCTATTTCTATTTCTTGATTAATATTTAAATTATTATTTAAGTAATATATATTATTTTCAGTTTCTTTATAACGATCACATAATAGATCGTATTCTTTATAAATTTTTTCAATATCTTTAAAAGCTTTTTCAGCTAATACTTTATCTTGATTATATATCTTGATATTAATATATGTGTTCATATAAAAGATATCTTTAGAGAAAACTTCGTTTTGACACCCTGCCAGAAATAAAATAAGAACTAATATTGCAATTTTTTTCATAAGTTTTCCTTCCCTTAATCAACAACTTTACCGTTTAAACTCCAGGATTTAATTTCAGTTATTTCAACATTTACAATTTTACCAAGATACTTTTTATTACCTATAATATTTACTAGTTTATAAGTATCAGTATAACCCCTTAATTGATCGGGATTTTTTTCACTTAAATTTTCAATTAAAACAGGCACTATTTTCCCCAACATTTTTTTGTTGGATTCTTTAGCATACTTATTTATAATTTTATTTAATATTTGTAATCTAGCTTCTTTTATTTCTAATGAAATATTATCATCTAATTTTGAAGCTGGAGTCCCTTCACGAGGTGAATAGATGAAAGTAAAAGCCCCATCAAATTTACAATTATTTACTATATCTAGTGTGTCTTGAAAATCTTCTTCTGTTTCATTTGGAAATCCCACAATGATATCAGTTGTTACTGAGGCATTAGGAATAGCTTTTTTAATTTTATTAAACAATTCTAAATATTCTTCTTTTTTATATCTTCTTCCCATTAACTTTAAGATACGAGAACTACCACTTTGAATAGGTAAATGAAAATATGGCATAATATTAGAATTGTTTTTAATTGTCTCAATCATTTCATCTGTAAAATCCCAAGGATGACTAGTTAAGAATCTAATTCTTGATATATTTGTTTTAGCAATATCATCCAACAAATTATTCAATTTGTAATTATCTTTTAAATCTTTACCATAAGCATTAACGTTTTGGCCTAACAAAGTTACTTCTTGACAACCAGCTTCGATTAAATTATTTATTTCTGCTAAGATATCTTCTTTTTGACGACTTCTTTCTTTTCCTCTGGTATATGGAACAATACAATATGTACAAAACTTATCACAACCATAAATTATGTTAACAAAAGCTGTAAAAGGATTTGATCTTTTTACAGGTAAGTTTTCATATATGTCTCCTTCAATACTAGGAACATTGATATTAAGTTTTTGTTGTTCTTTGATTACTTCAGGTAATTGATATAAATTATGTGTTCCTAAAACAAAATTTAACCATTTATATTTATCAATAATTTTATTGACCACTATTTCTTCTTGAGACATACAGCCCATCAAGCCAACCACAATATTTTTTTTGGTTTCTTTTAAATGTTTAAATCTACCTAACATACCAAAAACTTTGTTGTGAACATTTTCTCTAACTGCACATGTGTTTAAAATTAATAAATCCGCTTCTAAATAATTATCAGTTTCTATATAATTCATATTTTCTAACATAGCTTTGATTGTCTCTGAATCACGAATGTTCATTTGACAACCATAAGTTTTTAAATAATATTTTTTATTTAATCCTAATTTTTTATCTTCATCTGTCAAATTATATACATTGTTATAAATTTTGACGGGATTATTTGTTCTTATTTTAGCTTGTTTTAAATCAGGTATAATCACATTATCACTTTCCTTTATATTGTTTTAAAAATTCCTTTTCAAATTCTAAGAAACGATCTTCTTTTATACTTAAACGAATATCTTCCATTACTTTTGTTAAAAAGCGAATATTATGAATCGATAATAATCGTCCTCCTAAAACTTCCTTCGCAATAATTAAATGACGAATATAAGCTTTTGAAAAGTTTTTACAGGCATAACAATCACAATTTTCTTCTATTGGTTTTAAATCATATTTATATTGTAAATTTCTAATATTCAATTTACCAGATCGAGTAAATGCATTTCCATGTCTAGCTATTCTAGTAGGTAAAACACAATCAAACATATCAATTCCTCTTTTAATTCCTTCAAAGAAATCAATAGGATCACCTACTCCCATTAAATAGCGAGGTTTATCTTCTGGTAAATATTTTGTTGCGTATTCAACCATTTTATACATAACATCTTTACCTTCACCAACGCTTGTACCTCCAACTGCATAACCATCGAATCCTATTTTCACCGTTTCAAGAGCACTTAGTTTTCTTAAATCTTCATATTCTCCACCTTGGACAATACCGAATAATGATTGATGGGATTTTAATTTAATACTTTTACCACGTTCAGCCCATCTTAAAGTTCTTAATGCTGAATCTTTAATATAATCATAAGTATTAGGATATGCTGGACATTCATCAAAACTCATTACAATATCAGATCCTAATTTAGATTGTATTTCTATTGACTTTTCTGGAGTTAAAAATAAATTAGATCCATCTAAATGACTTTTAAATGTTACTCCTTCTTCAGTAATCTTTCTTGTATCTGCTAAGGAAAAAACTTGAAACCCACCACTATCAGTCAAAATGGGGCCAGAATAGTTCATAAATTTATGCAATCCTCCAGCAGATTCAATTACATCTTCTCCTGGTCTTAACCACAAGTGATATGTATTTGCTAAAACAATCGAACTACCAGCATTAACTAATTCTTCAGGATTTAATGTCTTTACAGTAGCTTGTGTTCCAACCGGCATAAAAACAGGTGTATCACAACTACCATGATCAGTCGTTATTTTTCCTAAACGCGCTAAAGAGTGTATATCTTTTTTAATTAATTCAAATTTAAGTTTCATTTCATCTTCTCCTTGACAAATATCACTATTATAGTATAATACAAAATGCATTTAAAAAAAAGAAAAAAGGGAGAAAAAGAAATGAAAGAAACATTAAAAGATTTAGCGACTTTATTTAAGGAAGATATTGAGAAAAAAAATATTTCTCAAGAAGAAAAAATAAATATGTATACAAATGTTATTTTTAGTTTAAAAGAAAATATTCTTTATAAGAATTTATCAAAAGATGAACAAAAACAATTGATTTATGAAATACTTATTGATGAACCAAATATATTTGCATTCAATGTAAGAGAAACATTTATGGATACATTTCAAATTGATTACTTAGTTTATAGAACATTAATTTTTGATTTATTTGCAAGAATGGATTATTATGACTACTTTTGTACAAAAAATGATAGTCAATACTCTAAAATAGAAAAAGCTAATAAATGGAAAAAAGTCTTAATAATTATAAATAAAATTAAAAAAGAATTGCCGCACCTAAATGATTCACAAGTTTATTGTTGCATTCAAAGAGCAATATTATGTGAAAGCGAATTTTCAAGTGTTAGAAAAAATAATTGTGCTAAAAGATTAAAATAAAAATCACTATTGTGATTTTTTATTTTATAAACATACTATCTCCAAAAGAAAAGAAACGATATTTTTCTGTTTGAGCTATTTGATAAGCATTTAATATTTTTTCTTTTGATGCTAAAGCACTAACTAGCATCAATAAAGTAGATTTAGGAAGATGAAAATTTGTAATTAAAGCATCAACCATTTTAAATTTATAACCTGGGTAAATAAAGATATTAGTCCAGGCTTTCTCTGATATCATTTGTCCATGCTTTTGATAAACACTTTCTAAAACTCTAGTTGTTGTAGTCCCAACACTAATTATTCTTCTATTTTCTTTTTTAAATTGATTTAATTTTTCAGCTACTTCTGTATCTATCTCATAATACTCAGAATGCATTTGATGATTAGCTATGTCATCTTCTGCCACAGGTCGAAAAGTGCCTAATCCAACATGTAATGTGACAAATAGTACTTCTATATTTTTTGCTTTTATTTTATCAAATAGTTCATTAGTAAAATGAAGCCCTGCTGTTGGTGCAGCAGCACTACCATTTATTTTTGCATATACCGTTTGATAACGATCTTTATCTATTAATTTTTCATGAATATATGGCGGTAAAGGCATTTCTCCAAGTTTATCTAAAACTTCATAAAAAATTCCTTTATATAACATTTTAAACACCCTTATACCATCAGGTTTTTCTTCTAAGCACTCCGCTTTTAATAAACCATCTCCAAAATTAATTATTGTGTCTTTTTTTATTCTTTTAGCAGGTTTAACTAAGCATTCCCAAGTGTCAGTATGTAACTCTTTTAATAATAGTACTTCTATTTTTGCATGGGTTGTTTCCTTAACACCATATAATCTGGCAGGTAATACTTTTGTATTATTAAAAACTAAAACATCATTGTCAGTTAAATAATCAATTATATCTATAAATACTTTGTGTTCAATCTCACCAGTTTCTTTATCTAAAATTAAAAGACGAGAAGTATCTCGTTTTTTAATTGGAGTTTGTGCTATTAAGCTTTCATCTAAATCATAATCAAAATCTATTGTTTTCATTTGTCACCTAAAATAATTTGCCTTCTTTTTTGATTTTTAAATGTTGATATGCTAATTCCGTAGCGATACGTCCTCTTGGTGTCCTTTTTAAGAAACCAATTTGTAACAAGTAAGGTTCATATACATCTTCAATTGTTGTTATTTCTTCTCCAATTGAAGCGGCTACTGCTTCAATACCAACTGGTCCACCATTAAATTTATTAATAATTGTGGTTAACAATTCGTGATCAGTACTATCTAGGCCTAATTCGTCTACTTTTAATTTTGCTAAAGAACTAATAGTAACATCTAAATCAATCTTACCATTGCCTAATACTAGAGCAAAGTCACTTACTCTTTTAAATAAACGATTGACAATTCTTGGAGTTCCACGACTTCTTTTAGCTAACTCAACAGCGGCATCAGCAGTAATATCTATTTTCATAACTCGACTAGTTCTCTTAACAATTGTTGTTAATTCATCAATTGTATAATAATTCAATTTTGATATTATTCCAAAACGATCTCTTAATGGACTTGATAAATCTCCTGCTCTAGTAGTAGCCCCTACTAACGTAAAAGGAGGTAAATCAATTTTTATATTACGACTATTACCATCAGAACCAACAATAATATCCAAGCTAAAATCTTCCATAGCTGGATATAAAATTTCTTCAATATATCTTGGCATACGATGAATCTCATCAATAAATAAAACATCGCCTGGTTCTAGAGTTGATAAAATAGCTGCTAAATCTCCACTCTTTTCTATGGTTGGTCCACTAGCGGTTTTTATATTACTACCTAATTCATTAGCTATAATAAATGCTAAAGTTGTTTTACCTAAACCGGGAGGACCATATAATAA
>CAYWQQ010000020.1:11637-12380 GCA_964461005.1 uncultured Muribaculaceae bacterium | reverse complement strand
AAAAGATGGTATTTTAAGAATGTAAGCATAATATGCTTAAATTTACAATTACAATGGGAGGTAATTTAAAATGACAAAAGCAGAATTAGTAGAAGTTATGGCTACACAAGCTGGACTTACTAAAGCAGATGCTGCTCGTGCATTAGATGCATTTCAAGCAGCAGTAACAGGAGCACTTAAGAAAGGGCAAAAAGTAACACTAGTAGGTTTTGGTAGCTTTGATGCTAAAAAAAGAGCTGCACGTGTTGGACGTAACCCACAAACAGGAGCAGAAGTTAAAATCGCTGCTAGAAAAGTTGCATCTTTTAAAGTTGGAAGCAAATTAAAAGAAGCTATTAACTAATTAAAAAAAGATAAAGTTAAACTTTATCTTTTTTTTTGCTATAATATCATTGGTGAGATACATGTATGAAATTTTAAAAAAGATAGAAAGTTTTGGTTTTGAAGCGTATATCGTTGGAGGATATGTGAGAGACTATTTATTAGGTAAAAATAGCTTTGACATTGATATTTGTACCAATGCTAGATTAATAGATATGAGAAAGATATTTCCTTCAGCTAAAATGCCAATAAAAGAATTTCAATCCGTTACATTTAAAAAAGATAATTACAATTATGAAATAACTACATATCGTCAAGATATTTCTTATCAGAATAATCGTCAACCAGTAACATATAAACTTGTCAATTCGTTAGAAGAAGATTTAAAATGTATTCGTAAAGAGAGTCCACAAATTCTAGAT
>CAYWQQ010000020.1:3402-11627 GCA_964461005.1 uncultured Muribaculaceae bacterium | reverse complement strand
TTTAAAAAGAAGAGATTTTACAATTAATACATTGTGTTTTGATAGTAATGGTGACTTAATCGATTTATTCAATGCTCAAGAAGATTTATATAAAAAAACAATCAAGACTGTTAAAGATCCTTATTTAAGCTGTGAAGAGGATATTTTGAGGGTTTTAAGAGCTATTAGACTGGCAACGACATTGGATTTTAAATTAGATAATGATTTATTTCATGCTATTCAAGAAAAAGCCTATTTATTAAAGAATTTATCATATGATAGAAAAAAAGAGGAATTAAATAAAATATTTCAAAATAAAAATATTTTACATGGTATTATGTTATTAAAATCTTTGAAATTAGAACAAAATTTGGATTTGAATAATTTAGATAATCTAATTATTACCACTGATTCTTTAGGAATATGGGCACAATTAAATGTTACAGATATATATTCTTTTTCTCGTCAAGATAAAAAAGATATAATAAATATCAATAAAATCATTGAAAAGAAGCTGATAACTTGTGAAACTTTGTATTATTATGGATTAAGATTGTGTTTAATTGCAGGACAAATTTTAAATAGAAAAAATATTTTAGAATTGTATGATCAATTAATTATAAAGAGTCCTAAAGATATTAATATAAATATAAGTAATTACTATTTTAAAGAAGATAAGTGGAAAAAAGAATTGTATAGTTTGTTGGAAATTAAAATATTAAATCAAGAATTAATGAATAATCATCAAGAAATTGATGTATTTGTAAAAAATTATTTAAAAATGAAGAATATGTTATAATAAGAAACAGGTGATAAGCATGAAATTAGAAAAAATATGTCAAATGATGAAATCTCAAAGTATTCATTTACCTTTGATTTTAATTAAAAATTATCAAAATTTAAAATTAGAGCCAAAAGATTTATTACTAATTGGTTATTTATTAGGGATTGAAACATTAAATTATCAAAAGATAGCTGCTGATTTAAATTTAAATCAAGAAGATGTTTTAATAGGAATAAATAGTTTGCAAGAAAAGGGATATTTAGAGATAAAAATTGTTAAAAATTTAGAAAACGTTATGGAAGAAACATTTAGTTTAGATAACTTGTTTTCTAAGTTAGCTTTGTCTTGTTTAGAAGATAAAAAAGATAATGAAACAACAGTATTTAAATTGTTTGAAGAAGAGTTAGGTAGAACTTTATCTTCAATGGAATATGAAATAATCAATTCTTGGCTTGATTCTGGTTTTAAAGAAGAACTAATAAAAGAAGCTTTAAAAGAAGCGGTATTTAATGGTGCTAAAAGTTTAAGATATGTTGATCGTATTTTATTTGAATGGAATAAAAAAGGAATAAAAACAATTAAAGATTTAGCAAAAAAGCAAGAAAAATTTCATAAATCTAAAAAGGAAGAAATAATTATTCCTGATTATAATTGGTTAGAGGATAATGAATAAATTAGTATATGATTATTTAGATGAATTGTTTCCAAATCCTCATTGTGAATTAAATTATAAAAAAGATTATGAATTATTAATAGCTGTTATGTTGAGCTCTCAAACTACTGACATAAAAGTAAATAAGGTTACAAATGTTCTATTTAAAAAATATCCGACTTTAGAAGCACTTTCTCAAGCTAATTTTGAAGAAATTAAAAACATATTGCTGCCCTTGGGAATGTATAATAAAAAATCTGAATATGTAATAAAAATTGCTTCAGAATTATTGAATAAGCATCGGGGTGAAGTGCTAAATAATAGAGAATTTTTAGAATCTTTACCTGGTGTTGGTAGAAAAGTAACTAATGTAATTTTAGGCATACTATTTAATGAACCATATATTGCTGTTGATACTCATGTTAAAAGAATAGCTATCCGTTTAGGAATAGCTGAAGAAGAAGATAACGTATATTTAATTGAAAAAAAATTAAGCAAAGTCATACTAGATAATTTAAAAGTAAGAATCCATTTTCAATTTGTTTTATTTGGGCGTTATTATTGTAGAGCTAAAAAACCCAAGTGTGAAGAGTGTCGGTTAAAAGGTATTTGTAATTATTATAAAAATAAAAAAAGTGCTTAGCACTTTTTTTAATTATCATTAATGTTTATGGTTCTAGTTAAGACGTTTGTTTTCCCTCCATATGAGACAGTGTAATTAACTTTATATGTCGTTACTATATTAGTATTGATTATTCCGCTAGGTACAACTGTATATGGTCCGCCAGCAGGTCCACTTGTTACTACTTTAGTAATTGTAGCATCATTTGTAACAGCAATATCATTGTTAGTTACAATGACAGATAAAGTTTTATCTGGTTCTTGATATGGTTGACCTTTATTGATTTGAATTGTTTTTAATCCTACTAAGTCCATAATAATACCACTTGAATAAGGACTAGCTACTGAAGTGGAAACACCGTTGCTTTCAGCACTTCTAAATATTGAATAACTAGCTTTTACAATAAATTTTAACGTTCCTGATTGCGTAGGTATATATGAATAATTTGTACCTGCTGTCCAATCAATATATTTCAAATTACCATCACTAGTTTCTAAATATATATTATAACCAAGAGTTCCTAAATAAGCGTCATCTTCATTTTGATGAATACCAATATATTTAGTTGATAATTTACCAATTGTTTTTAAATATTCTGGAGTTATCATATCTGGTTTTGAAACAGGGCTCCAATTTAGATTTACTGCTGGTCCACTAACAGAACTAGTTAAATTACTAACTGAACTTAAAACACCAAATCTCGGAGAAACTTCAGTAGGTTCAGTTCCCTTTTTAAAATATTCAGTAATTAACATAGAACTTGGAGTGTTAGCACTAGGCAACATGGCTGGAATTGTTCCGTTTTCAACAGTTACTTTAACAACACTGGCTGGAACTGTAAAAGTTTTACCGTTTTTTTCAAAAATACCTTTGGCAATTGTAGTAAATAAACGATCTCTTATTGACCAAGATTTACTTGTAGTATTGTGGTATTCTTTTAAAATTTTATCATAGCCATACCACATTCCAATGGCATAATCTGGAGAAAAACCAACATACCAAAGATCATTTATAGCATTGCTTCTCAAGCCATATTTCTTTTTAATATCTGTTGTAAAGTTTGTCGTTCCAGATTTTGCAGCAACCTCAACACCATTTACTTTTCCACCACCAATTGCTCCTGTAGAAACACCATATTTTAAGATATCAGTGATCATAAATGCTGTTGAATCAGACATTACTTTTATTTTTTCTGATTTATATGTTGAAACTTCATTTGTTTCAATAATTTCTATTTTATTAACAGCGTAAGGTTTAATATAGTAACCACCATTAGCAAAAGCTGCATAGGCAGCTGCCATTGTTAAAGGATTTGTTCCATTAAAGCCTCCGATGGCATGAGCTTCATGAACTCTACCATCTTCAATCTCTGGCTCTATTCCTAATGATGTGGCAAATGATACTATTTTCTTATTATCTACATTTTGAAATGTTTTTAAAGCTGGAATGTTACGAGATTCTGCTAATGCATTTCGAGTTGTCATCATACCCATATAACGACTATCCCAGTTTCCCATTTCTGTTCCATTACTATAAGTATGTCTATCATCTACTATTAATGTGTATGTTGAATAATTATTGTATTCCATGGCAGGTCCGTAATCAAATACTGGTTTAGCAGCCGATCCTAATTGTCTTTTTATATCTGTAGCATAATTATATACTTTAGCTCCGGTTTGATTTCTTCCGGCACCTAACGCTAAAATTTCTCCAGTATTGACATTAGTTACAGCAATTCCAGATTGAACAACATCATCGGGGAATTTGAAATTAGTTCCATTTAAAATACTATTTATATAATCTTGTTTATTAATATCTAAATTAATATAAATTTTCATAGCCACTTCATAAGGATCATAACCAGTTTTTTCCTTTGCTTCTGCTATTGCATAATCGATATAACCTTGATATGGAGAAGAAAGAATGTCTTTTTGAATAATTATATTTTCAATTGGAATACTATTAGCTATGTCTCTTTCTTCTTTAGTTATATAACCATGAAGAGTCATTAAATTTAAAACAGTGTTTCTTCTTTTTGCAGCTTCTTCTGGATATTTATAAGGATTGTATGCACTTGGAGCCTGAAACATTCCTGCAAGAAGAGCAGCTTGTGATAAGTTTATATCTTTAATATCTTTTCCAAACAATCTTTTACTTGTTTCACCAACACCATAAGAATTGTCGATTCCTAAGTGTACGTTATTTACATAAAATTCTAATATTTCTTCTTTTGAATAAGCTTTTTCTAATTTGAAAACAGCTAAGTAAATATCAGTAAACTTTCTAATTATACTAACATTAAATGAAGTAAAATTATTTTTTACAACTTGCATAGATATTGTTGAAGCTCCACCAGCTCCAGATTTTCCTAAAGCTTGTCCAAAAGATGCTTTTAAGAAACGAGCCGCATCAAATCCATTATGAGAAAAGAATCTTGAGTCTTCAGTAGCAATAATTGCATCAATAAAAACTTCACTTAATTCATCATAAGTTACTTTATCACGAAGTTCATATCCAAAACGAATTAATTCATTACCATCTTTTGTATAAATGATACTAGCTTCTTTACAATCTAATTTTGATTTATCAAATTTTGGAGAACTTGAAACTACATAACCCATGAATAAAAACCCACAAATTATCACTATAATTGATACTATTAAAAAGATTATAAAAATGATGGAAAAGATTTTGTTTTTCTTTTTAAGACCTTTCTTAGTTGTATTTTTCTTTTTCAATTTACTAATTAGGTATTTGCTAAAATTAGTTTTAAATATAACCAAAAGAAAAAACAAAATTAAAAAGATAATAATTGTCTTTATTAATCCAATTACTATACAACCTAATATAAATACTCCTATAGTTAATAAAGTTAAAGCCAAATTAAAACGATTCTTAAAAAAAGTATTTAGTTTGGTCTTTAAGTTTTTAATTATTTTTTTCATAGTTACCTCCAAAATATAAGCTTTGTACAATTTTTATATAATCTAATCTAGGAAGATAATTTTCCTTTATTAAAAAGCATTTTTCTTTAAAATATGAATAAGGGATTGATTTTCTAGTTTTTTCATTAACAAATTCAATAAAATCTTCACCTTTGATTAAATATGTCTCATTTATTTTAGAAAATCTAACAATTAAGAATGCTATTCCTTTATGTTCTATTATTTTATTTAAATGAAAAATTTGATGTTTATTTATATTAGCTAAAGGAAAGTTTTTTGTTTTTGTTTCTTTAGCTTCAAAATCTAGATAGGCACCTTGATAGATACCGTTATAATCTGTAGTTGATGGTGATTGAAAATAAGCTTCATTAATTTTAGCATTTTTCTCATTATCAAAAGAAATTTTTACTAATTTAATAGGTGTGGGTTTTTTGTGAATAATCGCTATATTTTTTTCTAAATAATATTCATTAGTTGAATTTAAATCGTTTTCTAAATTCATACCGCGATTGGCAAACTCAATATTTGTTTGCTTTTGTTTTATAATTTTAGAAGGATATTTCATGAAATCACCGATTATATTATACTATATAATTTTAAAAATTACACTATCTTGATTCATCTTTAAACTGTAAATTAAATGTTGTAAATTGACTTTTATCACAATATTATATAATATATATTATAGTGAGGTGAACGAAAAATGATTTACGATAAAATATCATTGACTCCAAAAGAAATTTTAGAAAAAGAATTTTCAATTGATACAAGAGGTTTTCGTCCTCAAGAAGTAGATCAATTTTTGGATCTAGTAATTAAAGATTATCAAAAATTTGAGGCTATTATCAAACAAAAAGATTTTGAATTAAAAGAAATGTTTGAAGAAAATCTTAATTTAAAAAGAGAAAATAGAATTTTAAAAGATAATGTTGATATTGTAAAGAATACTGATACAAAAACAACAAATGTTGATATTATTCGACGTTTATCTCAATTAGAAAAAATAATATATGGTGATGAAAAATAAAAAAGCATCTTGGCAAATGCTGCATTTTGATGTAGAGGAAAGTCCATGCTCGCACGATCTGTGATGATCGTAGTGTTTGTGTATAGGGAAAAAATAACCTATAGTAGTGAAAGCTAACGGCTACGAAATTACCTAAGTCTTTAGATATGGTAAAATTAATTATAAAAGTGCCAAAGTGACGATTTTTTTGAGAAATTAAAAAAGTGGAACGTGGTAAACCCCGCAAGCGAGAAACCCAAAAATTGGTAGGGGAACTTCTAATTGAGAAACGAATCAAGAAGAAGATGGAAACATAGATAAATATTTGCCCTCTAGAAATAGAGACAGAACATGGCTTACAAGATGCTTTTTTATTTTTTATCAATTTAAGAGGTGAAAATTTTTGGAAGATATAGGAAGAAAATTATCTGAGGCAAGAGATACGATGGAAGTATCCCTCGAGGAAGCAGCTGAAGATTTAAAAGTAAAAAAAATAGATTTAGAAAATATTGAAAGAGGTAATCGAAGCTTTTTCAAAGATTTTTTTGAATTGAAAAAATTAATTAAAGATTATGCCAAGTATTTAGGCTTGGAATATGAAAAGTTTGAAGATGAATTTAATGAATTTGTTTTTGATTATACATCAAAGATACCTGTTCAGGAAATATTATCTGCAGATAAAAATCAAATTACAGAAGAAAAAGATATTGTTTCTCCATATACGAAACCAACTGAGAAAAAATTTCCAATTATTACGATTATAATTACTATTTTTATTTTAGTTGGGTTAGTAATGACAATTTTTATGTTTCTAAACAGTTTAAAAGATGTAGAACCTGAAACTAATTTAACTTATTTAGGAGGAGAATAAAAATGAATTTAGCTAATAAGTTTACTTTTGTAAGAATTATCTTTACTTTAATGATTATCATTATTTTATTATTTCCTTTTTATCAAGTAAATATTGAATTTCCAAAATATATGATAAATAATTTAATTATTATTGATCTGAAATACATTATAGCTGGTATTCTTTTTGTTTTAGCAGCATTGACGGATTTCTTTGATGGCTATATTGCTAGAAAATATAATATGGTAACTGATTTTGGAAAATTTATGGACCAAATAGCTGATAAAATTTTAGTTAATTCCGTTTTAATTATTTTAGCAGCATCAAACCATATTAGTGCTATTATTCCAGTGCTAATAATAATGAGAGACACTATAGTAAGTTCAATTAGAATGATAACAGCAAGTAAAGGTAAAGTTATTCCTGCAGGCATAGCTGGTAAAATTAAAACCGCTTGTTTAATGGTTGGTATCACTTTGATTTTATTTTCAAATTTACCTTTTGAATTATGGAATATAAAAGTTGGAGATGTATTATTAATTATAGCAACAGTATTATCTTTGATATCAGCTGTTCAATATTATTTAGTAAATAGAGAATATATTTCTCAAAAAGTTGAAAAAGTTAAAATAATATAAAATTGCACAATAAGTTAAACAATAAACCCTCTTTTATTAGAGGGTTTATTTATTTTTACCTAAATGACTTTACAAAAATTACAAACAAATGTTCGAAATGCTATTGCAATTAATTTTCTAATGATATACAATAATAATGTAATATAGAGGAGGACAAAATGGTTACAAAAGGGTTAGACAAAGAAAAAATATTAGAACAAATATTAAGTGATATTGAAAAACAATTTGGAAAAGGATCTATTATGAGACTTGGTGGAGACTCCAAAAGAGAAGTAGATGTTTGCTCAAGTGGTTCATTGATGTTAGATGTTGCATTAGGTGTTGGTGGTTATCCGAAAGGAAGAATAATTGAAATATTTGGACCAGAGTCAAGTGGTAAAACAACTGTGGCCCTTCATGCAATTGCTGAAATTCAAAAAGAAGGTGGAAGAGCGGCTTTTATTGATGCGGAGCATGCTTTAGATCCTGTTTATGCTTCAAGACTAGGTGTTAATATAGATGATTTACTATTATCACAACCAGATACCGGAGAACAAGCTTTAGAAATATGCGAAGCTTTAGTTCGTAGTGAAGCCATAAATATTGTTGTTATTGATTCAGTTGCTGCCTTAGTTCCTCAAGCGGAAATTGAAGGTGAAATGGGAGATAGTCATGTTGGATTGCAGGCCAGACTTATGTCTCAAGCTTTAAGAAAATTGTCTGGAACAATTTCTAAAACAAATACTATCGCTATTTTTATAAACCAATTA
>CAYWQQ010000020.1:0-3392 GCA_964461005.1 uncultured Muribaculaceae bacterium | reverse complement strand
CCAATTAAGAGAAAAAGTAGGTATTATTTTTGGAAATCCAGAAACAACACCAGGTGGAAGAGCGTTAAAATTCTATTCTACAATCAGATTAGATATTCGACGTGCTGAGCAAATAAAAGTGGGAGAAAACATTGTCGGTAATAAAACAAATATTAAAGTTGTTAAAAATAAAGTTGCTCCTCCTTTTAAAGTTGCAGCAGTTGATATTATGTATGGATTAGGCATTAGCAAAATTAGTGAGATTATTGATTTAGCAGCAGAAGCTAAAATAATCGAAAAGAGTGGAGCATGGTATGCTTATAATGGCGAAAAATTAGGGCAAGGAAAAGAAAGTGTTAAAGCTCTTTTAAGTCAAAATGACAAATTAAGAGAAGAGTTGGAAGAAAAAGTAAGAGTACATTTTGAAATTAATCGTTCTAAAAAAGCAACGAAAGAAAAAGAAGCTAAATAGCTTTTTCTTTTTATGTTGTCCTTGACTAAATAGTTGTAGACCTATAAAATAGAATTATATAGTTATAAATTAATTGTATAAAGAAAGTGAGAGATTAGTATGGATATATTTCATATTTTAACCTCTGTACTTGGAATTTCTTTAGGAGCAAGTGGAGTACTTGTAATAAAATATATCAATAAAAAAAATACGGATAATAAAGCAGAGAACATTATTGAAAAGGCAAAAAAAGAAGCTGAAAAACTAAAAAGAGAATATTTATTTGATGCAAAAGAAGAAGCACATAAAGTTAAATTAGAATCAGAAAAAGAAATAAAAGACAGAAAACAAGAAATAGTAACTTTAGAAGATAGAATATTACAAAGGGAACAAAGTATTGATCGTCGAGATGAAATGTTACACAAACGTGAACAATCATTAGATGATAAAGAAAATAATTTAGTTTTTAAGCAAAAAGAAATTCAAAGAACAGAAGAAGAAACCGAAAAAATCAAAAAAGAACAAATTGAATTGTTAGAAAAAATTTCTAGCTTTTCAAAAGAAAAAGCTCATGATTTAATTTTGAAAAAAGTTGAAGCAGAGATGGAAAAAGAAATAGCTGAATATATTAAAGACAGAGAAGATGAAGCTAAATTAACAGCTGATGGCAAGGCAAAAAACATGATTGTTGAATCAATGCAAAAATATGCTGCCGATGTTGTTAATGAACAAACTGTTTCTGTAATTAATCTACCAAGTGATGAAATGAAAGGTAGAATAATTGGACGTGAAGGAAGAAATATTAGAACTATCGAAGCTGTTACAGGAGTAGATTTAATTATTGATGACACACCTGAAGCTATTGTTATATCTAGTTTTGATCCATTAAGAAGAGAAATAGCTAAAATAACAATAGAAACATTAATAAAAGATGGTAGAATTCATCCGGCTCGTATTGAAGAATTATATGATAAGACATGTAAGGAATTGAATACTAGAATATTAGAAATTGGTAAAAATGCCACTTTTGAATTAGGAATAACAAAAATAGAACCTCAATTAATTGAGTTGTTAGGTAAACTAAATTTCAGAACTAGTTATGGACAAAATGCACTTCAACATTCGATTGAAGTTGCTCATTTAACTGGCTTAATGGCTGCCGAATTAGGTGAAAATGTTGCTTTAGCTAAAAGAGCAGGATTATTACACGATATAGGTAAAGCAGTTGATTTTGAAATTGAAGGAAGTCATATAGAATTAGGTGAAGATTTAGCTAAGAAAAATCATGAAACAGAAGTTGTTTTAAATGCAATTGCTTCTCATCATGGTGATAAAAAAGCAACAAGCAATATTTCTGTATTAGTAGCTGTTGCTGATGCTTTATCTGCTTCTCGTCCAGGAGCAAGAAGTGATTCTTTAGAAAATTATACTAAACGTTTAACTCAATTAGAACAAATAGCTAGTGAAGTTAGCGGTGTTGAAAAAGTATTTGCTATTCAAGCTGGTAGAGAACTTAGAATTTTAGTAAATCCATTGGAAATCGATGATATTAAGAGTGTTAAAGTAGCTCGTGATATAAAAGATAGAATAGAAAAAGAAGTTCAATATCCAGGAACTGTAAAAGTTACTGTAATCAGAGAAACAAGAGCAGTAGAAGAAGCAAAATAAAAAAAGACTTAAAAGTCTTTTTTTATATTCCTTTTTTATGAGCAATTCGACTTGCAGCAGAAGCGGCAAGGGCACAAACAATATCATCTAAAAAGGTATGACATTTAATTTTTTGTTTACCTTCTCGATCTAATTTGCCAATAATTCCTGGTTTAACTTTATCTAAATAACCGAAATTAGTTAAAGCAATAGAGCCACTTAAATTGACAATGCTTAGAGCTAATATCTCATCTAATCCATATAATGAATTGTCAGTTGTAATTAATTGATTAACTTCATTATCAAACAAACCTTTTTCAGCACTTTCATCAAGAGCTATAGCGGTTAAAATAGTATATATTGTTTCTTTCTTATTCAAAATTTCTATTACCATTTCTTCACATTCTTCATATGTAGCATTGTTATAATTTTTTTGTAAATCATGTGTAATAACGGCAATGTCTTCTATATTAACTCCTCTAGAATTTAATTTGCTTATAATATTATTCATAATCTTCATCCTCAACATTTATAATGCCTTCTATTTCTGGTAATTCATATTTTAATGTTTCTAATACAATATTTTCTAGAGTCACACTGGCTAAGCTACAGTGACTACAAGCACCTCTTAATTTTACATAAACAGTTTTATCCTCATATTTAATAAATTCAACATTTCCTCCGTCATTCATTAAATAAGGCTTGATTGTTTCTAAAACTTTTATAATTTTTTCTTCCATTACTATTCACCTCTATATAGATTATACATAAATTTACAAAATTAATAAAGTAAAAAACGAGAGCAATAGTTGTCAATGATATAATAGTATTGAGGTAATATTGTGACAAATTATAAAGTAGAAAAAATTGTAAAAGGATGCGTTAGTGGCATTGAAAAATATGGCATTTTTATTAATTTAGAAAATTTTTATACAGGTTTAATACATATATCAGAAATTTCTAATGAATATATTAAAAATATTAATGACTATGTAGAATTAGGTGAAACAATATATGTTCAAATCATATCTATTGATGAACAAAAAAATCAAATGGCATTATCAATTAAAAATATTGATTATAGAATAAAACAGCAAAAATCTCAAAAAAGTAAAATAAAAGAAGTGGGAACAGGCTTTGAATTGTTAGAAAAAAGCCGAGAAAAATGGGTTGCCGAAAAAAACCAATAAAAAGGGTGTTTTTTGTTGACAACTCCAACTTTTAAATGATATATTATTAATTGCAACGACAGTTGGATCCTTAGCTCAGTTGGTTAGAGCACCTGCCTTACAAGCAGGGGGTCATAGGTTCGAGT
>CAYWQQ010000019.1:2257-12769 GCA_964461005.1 uncultured Muribaculaceae bacterium | reverse complement strand
TCAATAAAATATATTTTAAAATCAGAATCAAAGCAACCAATATTGTGGTGAAAAAGCAAAATAATGCTTAAAATAAATAAATATAAGTATTTTTTTTGAAACAAATTTTTAATAGTTTTATAAATAAAAAAATAATAGACTAAAGTAAAAATTATATTTGTTTTAGGTAATATTAAATTGAGAGACACAGATGAAAACATTAGAGATAAAGTTTCTAATATCATTATTAGAATATTTAATAGAAAAGATAAAAAAGGAACAAATAAAGTCAATAAACAAAGCGGATATACAAAAAAACTTAAATATGGTACAAATATAATATTTATCATTGGAGATAGTAGATTGATTTGAAAAAAATTTTGATAACAAATGGGTATACTTGAAAAAAAGGATACTACTGATACCCAAAAAAATATTTTTATTCCTTTTTTTGTAGACAATTCTTTTTGAAAATATAATAAGAAAAAACAAATCATAAATGAAAATTGAAAACCAACATCAAATATGAAAAAAGGATTAAGAAACAATAATATGTTTAACGTTAAAATCAGTATATTAATTGGCTTTATATGAAAATATAAAATATTATTAATTTTTAAACCAATAAAGAAAACAACTGTTCTCATAATTGAAGCGGAAAAATCTGTAATAAAAGCATAAAAAAGAAGAAAGATACTAACAATAATATATCTTTTAAGTTCCTTTACTCTTTTTAATAAAAAAAGCAAAATTAGTGATAAGAAAGATACGTGCAATCCAGAAATGGCAAACAAATGGCTAACACCATTTATCTGATATGATTCTGTTACTTCTTGATTTATCTGATCTTTATTTCCCAATACTAAGGCATTTATATATTTTGCAGATAAAGACTCTTTATTACTTATATCTATTAAAAATTGTTTTATTTTTAATAATATGTTTTTATTATGTTTTACTAATTTAATTTTTTCTGCCTGCAATAAATAAAAAATGTTTTTATTATTTAAATATTTTTTATAATCAAATAAATTAGGTATTGTTGCCGAAGCTGGCTCTTGTAAAATACCTTCTACTTTTATGTAATCTCCTAATTTTAATGAGAAAGATGCTTTTTCTTTTTTAGTTGAAAAGTAATAATTAACAATTATTACTTCCTTAGCTTTTAAATTTATAGTTAATTGATTACCATCAATCTTAATCTTTTCTATATAACCTTCAAATGTTTTTTCATCGTTTTTATACAAACTGCTTTTTTCTCTATTAATATTTATTAAAACATAAATAGAAGTTAATACTAATAAAATTACATATACATAATCACAAAGTAATATCTTCCTTAATCTTATCAAAGATTGCCTCTCCTATACCACTTATTTCTTTTAAATCTTCAATTGATATAAATTTGCCATTCTCTTCTCTATATTTAATTATTGCTTTAGCCTTAGATTCTCCGATTCCCGTTAAAGTCATTAACTGTTCAATCGTCGCACTATTTATGGAAACTAATTTGCTGCTTTCTTCTTTTACTGTTTCTGGTTCCGAACAAAAACAGCCATCATTAAATTCCGGTTCTAAACAAAGACAATCTTTTTCTATATATTTTATTATTTCTTTGATTTCTACTTCGGGTTTTTTCATGTTCTTTATTTCAGTTTGAGTATAAACAATAATTACCATTTCATCACTAACTTTTTTGCTTAAATTAATATATCTAGTATCAGCTTCCTTTAATAAACCTCCAGCCATTTCTACTACATTATTTATACGATCATTAAAATTCATTGAGTAAACTCCGGGTTTTTTAATTGCACCTTTAATATCAACTTGATATGTTTTTTCTGGTGCTTTTTCAATAATTTTTTCAACCTCAACAGGTACTTTAATAATTTTTTCTTTTGGTATAAAAGAAAAAATAAACAAGAATATACCGGCAATAATTACTAACAAACTAACAATAATAATTTTACTTATTTTATTAAAATATTTATCTACAAATTCTTTAATCATAAAAAAATAACCTCCTCCATAGAGATTATTATTTATTTTAAAATTAAATTCCTTTATTTTAACAAACTTCTTTCAATCCTTCTTTTATTTTCGATTTCTACCCTCTGTACTAATGCTAAAATAATGATTAAATTTAATGCAAAAGAGCTTCCATAGCTAATAAATGGTAATGGTGCTCCAGTTAATGGTATAAGTGCTAATGCTCCACCTAAGTTTATAACTAAATGAAAAAAAATCATCGCTGCTGCTCCATAACAAATAATCGAACTACCTAAATCTTTAGTGCGATTTCCTATTCTAATAATTCTCACTAAAATTAAAACATAAATCAATAAAATAAATGAACTAAATATTAATCCCAATTCTTCAACAACAATGGGAAAAATAAAATCTGTATGTGGCTCTGGCAAATATAAATATTTTTGAGTGCTATTACCTAATCCTACTCCAAATAAGCCGCCATTATTAATTGCAATTAAACCATTACATACTTGATATCCAGAACCACCAGTTAAATATTTAGAACAAGGATTTGTATAATCAAGTCGCGCTTTTTGATGAGATTTTAACATGTTAAAGCCTGTTAAAGAGCCTACAACAAGAAAACCCACAATAATTATACCCATTGTTTGTACTATTATTTTTTTGTATTTAGCTTCTGAAGGAATTAATAAAAATAAAGTTCCGGTAATAAAGAAAATAATTAATGCGGTACCTAAATCGGGTTGAATATATGTTAAAGCAAAAATAATTGCGGCAATGATCATTGGAAATAAAATAATTAAAGCATTATTATTATCTTTATTTTTTCCATAATAAGAGGCCATAAATATTATTAAAGCTGTTTTAGCAAATTCACTAGGTTGCAGCAAATAAAAACCTAAGTCTATCCATCTTTGTGATTGATTGATTGAGACCCCATAAAATGTAACAAATATTAAAGCTAAAATGATAGCTAATAAATATATATATGCATATTTTTTAAAAAAACTAATGGGGAATCTAATTAATATCATAAATATTCCAAGAGACACAATTAAGGGAAATAATTGTCTTAGAAAATAGTAATATGGTTCTCCTAATAAAGAAGCTTTTACTGATGAAGCACTAAAAATCATTAATAGACCAAATGAAAACATAAAAACCATACAAAAAAATAATGTTTTATCAATTTTGCGAAAATTTGTTTTCATATTATCACCATTTAAATCATAGCATATTTTTAGAGCTTTAATAAAGATAAAATTGGGTAAAAAAAAAGTTCTTTACGAACTTTTATTCTTTTCTTCTTAAAAATGAAGGAATATCTAATTCTGAAGAATAATTATCTAATGCTTCACTTGGCTCTTCACTCATCATTACTTCTTTATATGTGTCAACAGTACTTGCTTCATCAAATCCAGTAGCTATAACAGTAACAACAACTTCATCATTTAAAGCTTCATTAATTACTGCTCCGAAAATAATGTTGATATCTGTATTAGCTGCAGAGCGAATTACTTCAGCAGCATCTTCTACTTCAAATAAAGATAAATTAGAACCACCTGTAATATTAATAATAGCATTACGAGCTCCAACAATCGAAGTTTCTAGTAATGGGCTTGAAACAGCTTGTTTTGCAGCTTCAATGGCTCTGTTTTCTCCAGAACCAAGTCCAATACCAATTAAAGCATTACCACTGTTTTGCATAATTGTTTTTACATCGGCAAAGTCTAAGTTTACTAATCCTGTTACTGCTATTAAATCAGAGATTGATTGAACACCACGTCTTAATACATTATCTACTTCACGGAATGAATCGATTAATCCAGTTGATTTATCGATTATTTCTTTTAATCTTTCATTAGGAATAATAATTAAAGTATCAACATTTTTCTTTAATTCATCTAATCCAGATTCAGATTGAGTTTTTCTTTTTTTACCCTCGAAAGCAAAAGGTTTAGTTACTATTCCAACTGTTAATGCTCCCAAACTTTGAGAAAGTTCAGCAATAATTGGAGCAGCTCCCGTACCAGTTCCACCACCCATTCCACAAGTAATGAAAACCATATTTGCACCTTTTAACGCTTCTTTTAATTCTTCTTTAGATTCTAAAGCTGCTTCTCTTCCAATAGTAGGATTTTCTCCAGCTCCTAAACCATGAGTTAATTTTTCACCTATTTGAATTTTTGTTGGTGCTTTTGAACTATTTAAAGCTTGTAAATCTGTATTTACTACAACAAATTCAACGCCTTTAACGCCCGAGTCAATCATACGATTAACCGCATTAGTTCCTGCTCCTCCAACACCAATTACTTTTATTTTTGCAATTTGATCAATTTCTAATCCTAACATGTTTCTTCCTCCCATTATTTATCAAAAAAGTATCCAAAAACTTTATTTAAAACAGAATCTTCTTTTAATTCAACTGTTTTATTTTTACTTGTTACTAAATCTTCTAAATCTTCTTGATTAAACATAGTATATTCTTTTGCTTTTAAGCCTAATTTATAATGAAAATATTTAATCATTCCTAATAAAGAAGCATAGCGATTATCTCTTATACCAATGACATCTATGTTTCCTACTCTAGCTTTATCACCTAGTTGTTCTTTTACTAAAGAAGTCATACCTAGTAGTTCACTTGTGCCACCTGTTACTATTATATAACTATTTTCTTGTTTTGTTAAGAGCGATGCTTGTTTTTTTGAATATTTTAATATTTCCACTACTCTTGACATAACTATATCAGAAATTTCAAATTGATTCAATTTTATTTCTTTTTTATAACGGTCAAACACTTCATATATTTCAGTATTTTGAGCATAACTCTTGTTAGCTAAAGCAAAGGTTTCTTTAATTATTTTAGCATCTTCTGTTTTAACTTTCAATAAATATACGAGATCATTATCAATATTATTGCCACCAAGAGGTATTATTTTAGCAGCTTTTAACAATCCTTTTTCATATACACTAACAGTTGTAATGTCTGAACCTATATTGATTATTGTTCCACTCTGCTTTTCAAAATCTTTTTCGGCATAAGCATAGTAATCACCAATTGGAGTAATATATGTATCAACCACTTCAATTCCTAAACTTTCTAGGATCGTTATAATTGAATATGATTTCTTTTTCATAGTTTTTATTAATAATGATCTAACACCTAATTTTTTTCCAACCATTCCCTTTGGATCTTTTATTCCAGATTTGCCATCTAAACAAAAATCTATAGGCATTACATTTATCATTTCTTCTTCTTCAGCAACCTTATTATAAACACAAGCTTGTAAACATCTCGTTACATCTTCACCATAAACTTTATTTTCTTGATTTGTTAAAGTAGAATAACCATCTGTTTCTTCAAAAATTAGATTATGTGAATCACAATTAACGATTGCTCTTTTAATTCTAATCCCCAATTTTCCTTCAATTTTTCCAATTGCTATTTTTAAAGAACCAATTGTTTCATTCGCATCAACAATTAAACCTCTTTTTATGCCTTTTGAGGGTGTTAAAACAGCTGCTAAAACGTTTAGCTTTTCTCTAAACATTTCACCAACTACAATTTTAATACTATCTGAACCTAAATCAATCGCTGTATATATTTTTCTCATTAGCAATCACCCTTATATTAATATTCATTATACTATATTTTTTTTAATTAATCTAATACTTTAAAATAATTACCAGAATCTAAATATAATATTCCTCGCTTTTTTTCTAAAGATTCAATAATATCATTATATTTATTTACTTTGTCAAAACTATATAAAGTAAGATAAACATAATTGCCATCATTCATAATGAGTAAAAATCTTTCATTATCTACTTCATTAGGAGAATATTTTATTTCTGATATTTTATAAATAATATCTTTATCTAATAATTCCATCTTTTTTTCTAATTTGTTATAAATTTCTTCAGATAAAGAATCAGCTAATACAGGATAATAACCACTTATTTTATCAATTCTATAATTTCCTTCTAGTACTAATTTATTAGAATTAAGATCAAAAAACAAAATCTTTTTCTCTACAATTTCTATTTCTATTATTCCTAACCACTTTTTTCTTACAATAGCATCTTTTATATAATCGTTCTTCTTTAATTTATTTCTAATAGCTGCTTTACTTGTTAAGAAAAAACTAGGATAATTATCGATTTTACTTATTCTTAATATTTCTTGATCAGATAATATATTGGCATTATAAACTCTAATATTTTTAATTGGAAAAGTAAAAAAAGAATAAACAGCAAAACCTATGATATATAAAATCATAGTTACTATTAAAAATTTTAATAAATTAAACCTTCTTTTTTTCTTTTCTGCTTTCATTAATTACTCCCAATTAACAAATTCTTGTTCTACTTTTAAATCTATTTGATACTTCATAATAACTTCACTTTTTATTTGATTAATTAATTCATAAATATCTTGAGCTTTTGCATTGTCACGATTAACAATAAAATTTGCATGCTTTTCACTAACTTCAGCTCCACCTTTTCTAAATCCCTTATAACCCAATTCTTCAATTAATCTTCCAGCAAAATCATTTTCCGGATTTCTAAAAACTGAACCAGCACTAGGATATTCTAAAGGTTGACTAATTAATCTCCTTTGTTTTCGATCCTCAATTACTTCTAATATCTCTTTTGATTTACCTTTTTTCAAAACCATTTTGACCTCTAAGCAAATATAATCGGGATTGTGTTGAAGAAACGAATCACGATAATGAAAATTTAAATCTTTATTAAAAATTTCTTTTATTTCATAATCCGGTGTTAAAACTTTTATGCTTTCTGTTATGTAACCCATATCTGACTTATATGCTCCCGCATTCATATAGATTGCTCCACCCAATGTTCCAGGGATACCAGTAGCAAATTCTAACCCAGACAATCCCATTTTAGAAACTTTATATGCTAAAGGAATTAATGGTAATCCTGCTCCAGCTATTACATAGTTATCTTTTAATTCAAAATTATTAAATTTATCTAATTTAATGATTATTCCTTTGTATTCTTTATCACTAAAAATAACATTAGAACCTCTGCCTAATATTTTGCTTTTTAAATTGTTTTTCTTAATTAATTTTAATAATTCAATTAATTTTTCAACATTTTTAGGATAAACTATCAATGCAGCTTTACCACCTATTTTGTAAGTGGTTTGATTTTTTAATGATTCATTAATTAAGAAATCACCTATTTTTTGTTGCTTAATCAATTTAATAATTTCTTTCATTTTGTCTCCTTTATTTTTTGATTAAATCATAAATTCTTTGGGCACTATCTTTTACTTGAAATTTAATTAAAGCTTTTTTCAAATCTTTTATTTTGTTTTCATCAGCTAAAACTTTATTTATTAATAAAATTAAATTCTTCTCATTAAAATCTTTTTCTGATAATAAATAAGCAGCCTTTTCATCGATTAATGCTTTTGCATTTTTATATTGATGATTATCTGTAACGTGATCACTTGGCACTAAAATACTTGGCACTGATAAAGCCGTAATTTCACTAATGATTGTTGCCCCTGCTCTTGAAACAATCAAATCTGCAGATTTCATTAAGGCAGTTAAATTATCAATAAAAGGCACTATTTTTATATTTTTTGATTGATATTTTTCATATTCTAAATAATAGTTATTGCCAGTAACAAATAACACTTCATAGGTTTGCTTCTTTAAAGCAGGAATTATTTTTTTAATTTGTTGATTAATTTGATAAGATCCCAAAGAACCCATAACAATAATAATTAATTTTTTTTCCTTACTAAATCCTAATTTTGTTTTATCAAATTTATTGACTTTTAAAGCTTCTTCACTACTAGGATTACCCGTATAAATAGTTTTATTTTTAAATTTATCAATCCCTTGAGTATTAGGAAAAGACACTGCTAGAATATCTGCATATTTGGCTAGAAATTGATTTGTTCTACCCAAAACATTATTTTGTTCATGAATAATAGTTTTTATTTTTAATTTATGACCAGCATAAATGACTGGTAAAGTTACATAACCTCCTAAGCCAATAATAATATCTGGTTTGAATTTTTTAATTATTTTTTTAGATTTTAAATAAGCTTTAAATAAACAATAAAATGTTTTAATGTTTTTAAAAATTTTATTTCTTTTTAAACCATAAGTTTCTAAAGATATGTAAGGAATATTTTTTTGAGGAATCAAATCTTTTTCCATACGGTTATGAGTTCCTATATATAAAAACTCAGTATTTTTATCTTTTTCTTTTATTTTATTTATAACTGCTAAAGCAGGAAAAATATGACCGCCAGTTCCCCCGGCACTAATAATTACTTTCATTTGTTTCCTCCTTTATTTTGTATATCGTAATGTATTTATCTCCATATTTCTTTTGCTTCCATATTTTTAGTTGTAATAATTCATTTAATTTTATATCTGTTTCACAAACTATAATAGATTCTTTTTTTAATAATTTGTTTTTTAAGATTAAATCGATGGCATTATCCAATATATTTTCATGATATGGAGGATCTAAAATAATAATATCAAATTTCTTGTTTTCCAAAAAATTTAAACAGTTTTGATAATCTTTAACCAAAACTTGTGAAGACTCAATATTTAAATTTTCAAGATTAGTTTTTATTATATTACCGGCTTTTATATTCTTATCACAAAAATAACAAATCTTAGCACCATTACTCAATACTTCAATCCCTAAAGAACCGGAACCAGCAAATAAATCTAAAACAATTGCTTCTTTAATATAATCTTGAATTAAAGCTATTAAAGATTCTTTTACGCGAGCCATAGTTGGTCTGGTTCCCAATAAATTGTCACCTTTTAATAATCTGTTTTTATACAAACCACTTATAACTCTCATACTTACTCCTTAATTTAATTTGATATCTTTTAATACGTTGTTAATATCTTTTAAATCTTTATCAATATCTAGTAGAGATAATTGTTCTACCTCTTTAACTTCTTCCATAACATTTATATCTTCTATAACTTTAGTTTCTTCAATATTTTGTTCTTCAAATATGGCTTTGAATTTACCTTTAATCAAAGTACTACCGATACTATTTTTATCCATTATAGTAACTTCACTAGCTTTTAAAGTAATAATTTTATCAGCCATTAAAATACCAAAACTATTACGACTTTCTGTTAAAAAAGTTGTAAATATAGCATGAGGATTAGTTTTAACATCTTTAATAATTCTAATACCTTTTCTTGTTCTACTCATGCTTTCTATTTCACTTAATTTTATTCTTTTACCAGTACCTTTATCAGTAAATATTGCTAACAAACGATTGTCTTCATCAAATATATGACCACTAACAACTTGATCGTTTTTTAAGCTGATTGCTTTTACACCACTAGCTTTTATACCTACCAAGCTAACTTCTTCTGTTTTAAAGTTTATAGCATAACCATTTTTTGTAACAATTAAAACATTATTACCTTTTTCATTTGTTACTCCAACTACTTTATCTTTATCTTTTAATTTTAAACAAGTCATGGCTTTTGAATATCGACTAACTTTAAATTCTTCTAAAGAAGTTCTTTTTATCATTCCGTTTTTAGTGAAGAAAGTTATTTTTTCATTTGGATTAAAATCTGAAACAGGTAAAGAATAAACAATTTTTTCTTCAGAACTTAAAGAAATGAGATTACTAATATGTTTTCCTATTTCTTTCCATTTCGTATCTGGAATTTCATAAACAGGAATGTATAAAAAATTGCCTAAATCAGTAAATAATAATATTGTATCTAAAGTGTTAACTTTATATAAGCCAATTAAATAGTCACCATCTTTTAATGAAGTATCCCCTTCGCTAGCTGAATAACTACGGTTAGAAACTCTTTTTACATAACCATCTTTTGAAATAGCTACAATTACTTCTTCTTTAGTAATTAAATCAATAGTATCTATTTTAATTTCTGTTATTTCATCTCTTATTTCTGTCAATCTTTCAATATCATATTCTTTTTTTATTTTTAATAATTCGTCTTTCATTACTTTTTTCAAAGTGTTTTTTTCACTTAAAATTTTATTTAAAAATTCAATTAATTTTAAAAGATTAGCATGTTCTTCTTGTAAAGCTTTCACATCTGTATTAGTTAAACGATATAATTGTAGCATGACAATTGCAGTAGCTTGTTCTATTGTAAAATCATATTCTTTTACTAAGTTATCTTGAGCGTCGTTTTTATTTTTACTAGAACGAATTGTTTTTATAACTTCATCTAAAATGTCTAATGCTTTTATCATACCTTCAACAATATGTAAACGTGCTGCAAAATGTTCTAAATCAAAATTTGTTCTATTTAAAATTACTTCTTTTTGAAAAGTTAAATAACTATCTAAAATATTTAAAATTCCTAATAAGCGAGGATGACGATCAACAATTGCCACCATATTAAAATTATATGATATTTGCAAATCAGTATTCTTTAATAAATAATTAATAACGATATCTTTATTGGCATCTTTTTTTAAATCAATGACAACTCTTAAACCTTCTTTATCAGATTCATCTCTGGCATCAATCAT
>CAYWQQ010000019.1:0-2247 GCA_964461005.1 uncultured Muribaculaceae bacterium | reverse complement strand
TTTTTTTATCAATACGAATATCATTTATCTTAGAAATTAAAGAAGCCTTATTTACTTCATATGGAATCTCATTAATAATTATTTGATCTTTATTAATAGTATATTTAGCTTTGACAATAATCTTGCCTCGACCAGTTTCATATGCTTGTCTTAAACCTTCTTTTCCCTCTACTATTCCTCCAGTAGGAAAATCAGGACCTTTAACTATTTCTATAATATTATCTAATGAGCAATCAGGATTATCTATTCGATAAATAGTTGCATCAACTATTTCTCCTAAGTTATGAGGTGGAATATTAGTTGCATATCCGGCACTTATCCCCATAGCTCCATTAACTAATAGATTAGGAAATTTAGCGGGTAAAACTGTTGGTTCTAATAAAGAATCATCATAATTAGGTGAAAATACAACGGTATTTTTATCAATATCTTTTAATAATTCTTCACTAATTTTTGATAATCTAGATTCTGTATAACGATAAGCAGCTGGTGAATCACCATCAATCGAACCGTTGTTACCATGCATATCGATGTAAGGATTTTTCATTTTCCATGATTGACTCATTCTAACCATTGCTTCGTAAATACTACTATCCCCATGAGGGTGATATTTACCGATGATTGGTCCTAAAGCACGGGCACTTTTATGATATGGTTTATCATAAGTGTTTTTTTCACGATACATTGAATATAAAATCCTTCTTTGTACCGGTTTTAAGCCGTCGCGAACGTCAGGAATAGCACGATCTTGAATTATTGTTTTACAATAGCGCCCAAAACGTTCACCCATTATTTCTTCTAATGCATAATCACTAATTCTTTCTATTATGTTTTTCATGTTTCACATCCTTAGTTTTCAATTGGAAATTCGTCAATCAATGAGAATTCTACATTCTCATCAATCCATTCTTTTCTAGGTTCAACAGCATCTCCCATTAAGACGCTAACTCTTTTTTCTGCTAAAGAAGCATCAGTAATATTTACTCTAATCATATTTCTAGTTTCTGGATTCATTGTTGTATCCCATAATTGATCGGAATTCATTTCTCCTAAACCTTTATATCTTTGTAAAGTATAATTTTTTTTGTCTTTAACTTCTTTTTTTAACTCTTCATCTGTCCATAAATATTTATCAATTTTATTATATGTTATTTTATATAAAGGAGGAGTTGCAATAAATACTTTTCCCGCTTCAATCAAAGGTTTCATATAACGATAAAAAAATGTTAATAATAATACTTGAATATGGGCTCCATCATCATCAGCATCGGTCATAATTATTACTTTATCATAATTACAATCTTTCAAAGAAAAATCTGATGAGACTCCCGATCCTACTGTATATATTAAAGTGTTTATTTCTTCATTTTTAAATATATCTTCTAATTTAGCTTTTTCTGTATTCAATATTTTTCCTTTTAAAGGTAAAATAGCTTGATATTTTCTATCTCTGCCTTGTTTGGCTGTGCCTCCAGCCGAATCTCCCTCAACAAGAAATAATTCATTTCTTTTGGGATCTTTATATTGAGCAGGAGTCAGTTTACCGCTTAAATTTCTTTCTTTTTTAGTTCCTTTAGCTTTTCTTGCCTCTTCACGAGCTTTACGAGCTGCTTCACGTGCATCTCTTCCCTTCATAGCTTTAGAAAGAAGTATTAATGCCTTGTCTTTGTTTTCTTCTAAAAAGAATTGTAAATTTTCTGTGGTAATATTTTCCACAATTGAACGAGCTATTGGTGTACCTAATTTACCTTTAGTTTGACCTTCAAATTGTAATATTGATTCGGGTATTTTTAAAGAAATAATTGCAGTTAATCCCTCACGAACATCTCCACCTTCAAATAATTTTGAATTGGATTTTAAATAACCATTATTTTTTGCATAATCATTAAATACTTTTGTAATAGCTGTTTTAAAACCTATCTCATGTGTACCACCATCAATAGTTTTAACATTGTTTACAAAAGATATAATGTTTTCTGAATATGAATCTGTATATTGTAAAGCTATTTCAACTTCTGTTTTATCTTTTTCATTTGTAAAATGAATAGTATTGTGTAATACATTTTTATCTTCATTTAAATAATTAACAAAAGCTTCTAAACCGTTTTCATAATAGAATTTCTCACTTCTATCTGTTATTTCATCGATGACATCAATAGTTAAGTTTTTAATCAAGAATGCACATTCTTGCATTCTTTCACAAATAGTTGAAAAACTAAAATTAACATTCCCAAAAATTTCAAAATC
>CAYWQQ010000018.1:0-13505 GCA_964461005.1 uncultured Muribaculaceae bacterium | reverse complement strand
CCTTGGGTAGTAGTAGTTATGTATGCTTTTGGAAATTCTAATCCAGGAGATGTACCAAAATTTGTCTATGCAGTTTTCGCTTCATATTTTATTTTCTTTAATTTATTTCCAATTAACATGATTTTACAATATAAGAAAATTGGTAAATGGAAAGATTATTTATATGGAGAAAAGGTATATATAATTTTAAGTTTAGTAGCTAAAACAATTTTAGCGTGGTTAGTATTCTTTGGAATAATGCAACCAGTATAGGAGAAATAAATGGAAGAATTAAAAATATTAAACCAGGCTATAGACATAACTAATAAGATGTTAAAGCAAAATGGAGAAGCAGATATTGTTGGTTATTTAAGAACTGGCAATACTAAAGTTTTTACTAGAGATAAAGGAGTACGTCAAGCAGTTGAAGAGATTCCTTTCAAAGATATGGAAAAGGTTGTAAAAAAGGCTTTTATTGATGAAACAATAGGCTATTTTGGAGCACCTCAACAATTTGATAGTAAAAACGAAATTGTTGAAATAATTGAAAGTTGGATTAGATGGAAGTTTATTACTGAAAGTGAAACTGATTTTAATAAAACATATGAATTGATAATAAAAAATCACGATGCCAACAAACTTATTAATTCAGTATTAGCAGAAGCTGAGCATAAATATTATTGGGCTAAATTACAGTTAGAAAGAAAACATCTGCCAGATCCAATTACATGTGAATTAATAAACTTATTAGAATTCGAAAAACAAAAAATGTCATTAGAAAAAGTAAATAATCGTTTTTAATGATTATTTTTCTTTATTTTTTATTAAATAATTGGTATTATATAATTAATAGGGTGTGAAATTAATGGATAAAAATATTTTGTTATTACTTGAAGCAATTATGAATAACAATTTGTATGCTAAAGAACAAGCTAGAAAAAAAGGTATCGCTTTTTATGAGTTTGATTTAGGTGGATTTTTAAGAGAAAAAGATCTTGGCTTTTTTGCCAATTCAGAACAACAAAAAGCTTTTGCTAACATACCATTTACAGAGATGGAAAGAGCAGTAAAAGATGCTATTTTAAAGTATACAATTGGTAGTTTAGGAAGAAATAGAAATTTAAAAATTTCAATACCTGATTATATAGAGAAATGGATATATGACAAAGATAGACCATTCAACACTGTATATCAAGAATTAATAAATAATCCTTATCATACTCATCATTTGTTAGAAGTAATTACATCTGCAGATGAAGCCTATTGGTATGCTAAAAATGATATGATGTATAATCCTTTAAGTTCTTATTATTCAAATGTTATTTATAAATTAGAACAAGAAAGACAATTGTTAAATAAAGAACAAGATTTAGATATGAATAAAACAATGACAAAAGAAGTAAGCGTTATCAAACCAGAAATTAGTCAAAATAATATTGATGTTTTGATTTCAGCTTATGAAGATACTGATAAAGTTTTTCAATCTCGTGGTATAAAAACTGGTAGTGTAGATTTAGAAAAATATTTAAAAAATGGTAATACGGGATGTTTTACAAAAGAAAACAATATAAGAAGTAGAATGATCAAGATACCTTTTGATGAAATGGAAAAAGAGGTTAAAGAAGCATTATTCGAAGGAGCAATAGCTATCTTTGGAACAGAATATAATTCGGAAGAAGATTATAAAAATCAAATTCCTCAATTGTTTTTGGATTGGATAAATAATAATAACAATAATTATCCTCAACAAAATTTTGAAGATTTTTATCAAGAAATTATTAGTAATAGTAGATTATATCCTAGTATAATTCAAACTTTAAAAGCAGCAAGAAATAGATATGTTTCTGCAAGAGAAAATTATTTAATCGGAGACAATCTAGAACCAGGTACAAAAGAAGTAATAAGATTATTGGAAGACGAAAAAACTAATTTATATAATTTTAGAATCAGATAATTGTTTATAACAATTATCTTTTTATTAACAAAATGTTGACAATATTAAATTGATTTGAAAAAATGTATGCTATAATAAACATATAAAAAATAAAGGAGAAAACAAAATGGATAACAATATGAATAACAATTTTAGCTATACAACAAATTCAACAGAAAATAATAACCCTAACAGTACTTATAATAATAGTGATGTTAGTGCTAGCAGCAATAATAACAAAAGTTTACCAATTATTATAATATTTGTAATAATTGCTATGGGAATAGGTCTATTTTTCTTTTTAGGAAATAAAAATGGTGATATCAAAGATGGCACAGTAGCCTCTTCATTCTTTCTACAAAATTCCGAAAGAAAATCAGCATTGTTTACTAAAGATGGTAAAAAGGTAACAGATTTTATTTATTCTTCAAATTATACTTTTGTGAATGGATATTCTTTAGTGGAAAAAGATAACAAAACAGGAATAATCAAAGAAAACGGGCAAATGTCTGTTGATTTTGGAAAATATAAAAATATTTTTAGATATGCAGGTCTATATAAAGTTACAGATATGAAATATAATCATTTATTAATTGATGGATCAGGAAAAGTAATAACTGATTTAAAAGATAAAGAAATCATCACCTTTTTAGGAATAAATAAGTTTATAATAATAAAAGATGAAAATGCTAAAAGTATCTCTATTATTAATAATAAAGGTAAAGAAGTTAAAAAAATTCAAGGTTCAAGTATTTCTGAAAAAGATCCTTCAGTTAGTATTAAAGACGGATATTATTCTTTATTTTATAGCAATAAAAACTATTTATTTAGTTTAGAAACAGATAAAGAAATTATTTCATTTGAAGATACTATTCAACATTGTGTAAGTGGAGTATCAAAAGATGGAAAAAGCATAGTGTTAAGATCTTGCTCTAATTGGTCTTCAAAAACAGAAGAAAACAGTGTTAAAATATTTAACAATAATAAACTAACAGATTTAACTAATAAATGTGATTCAGCATATTACGAAAGTGGAGTATTAATTTGTAATAAAGGATCTCACAAATATTTGTTAGATAAAAATTTAAATTTAGGTATTGACTATTATAAAACTAATGCAAAAGATAGTGATAATTATGTAACTTCAACTGATGGAGCTTTTGAAGGAGTAGACTTTTATAAAGATGGCAAATTAGCAAAACATGTTGCTTGTCGTTCTTTAAATAATAATAATTCAATTAGTGAAGTAGGAATATATGTATTAAGAACATATTACAGTAGAGAATGTAACACAACTTCAGGTAGTTATGATTTTTATAAAACAAATGGTGAAAAGCTTTCTGATAAGACTTATGTCTTTGCAAACAGCTTTGATAAAAATGGCTTAGCAAAAGTTAGTGAAGATAGAATTAGTTATTATATGATTAATACCAAAGGTCAAAAAATTGGACAAGAATATGAAAATATAGTTTCTGATTATTCTGAATCATATGTGGTTACAAAAAACAAATTAAAAGGACTTATGAGTAAAGAAGGAAAAGAAATTATTAAGCCAGAATATTTAGAGATTTCTACTTTTAATAATGATGTAACAGGTAAAACTTATGCTAGAATGACAACAATAGATTCAAAATACATTTTATATAATTTAACTGATAATAAAGAAATAGTTAAAGCAGATGAAAAAATTTCTGATACCAGTGGTTACTATTTTACAATTAAAAAAGGTACAACTATTCAATATTATACATATAATGGTAAAATGATTTATGAGGATAAAGTAAAATAATATTTTAAATATAATTTAAATATGATAAAAATGATCTCTATAATAGTGGATCATTTTTATTTTGTTTAGTAATACTAATATGATATAATTAGTATAATAAATACACAATATTTATGATAAAAAAATTAAAAGGAGTATAAATGAAAAAATATAATTTTGTTAAAGAAGTGGAAAAATTAATCAATCCAATTACTGTCGGAACAATGTCTTTTATGCAATCTTTTTTAAAATTTATACCCGTTAAAATTCAAAATAAAATTATGAAATCTTCGACAAAAAAAACTCCTCAAATGGGTTTTGTTGTCGATCCATATAGTATGTTTCTATTTTTTGAAATAATTGATATGGAAAAGGCTGAAAAATTATTACCAGAAGGTTTTAAATTAATAAAGACTAAAGTTTTTGAAGAAGACGAACCAAAGAACTATGTTATTATCGGTTGTTTTAACACTCATACTAATGCTTTTTATGGATGTAGAACAGAATATAATTTAATTGCAGAAAATATAGAAACAGGATTGTTAAGTTGGATTATAGTAGATTATGATTCCAATACCATTGGTCAAGATAATAAAAATGGTCTATCTAGTCCTAAAGCAGAAAAAGCATATATTACAACAGATTATAAAGGCAATGTTTTAGCTGATTTTACAAATAAAAAAGATCAAAGAAGAATTGCTTTTGAAAGCTTAATTATTAATGGTAAACCAAAAAAACTATGGCAAAGATTATGGCTAGAAGGTAATCTATCAGTAGGACACGGCAAACCGTTAATGGGGAATAAAGAAGAAGTTTTTTCTTTAAAATTTAATCCAGAAGAAGTAGCGACAGCTTGGGATATCCCTCTAAAAGATTTTAAATTAGAGGAAAACAGTTGGTATCAAGGTATGACAAAAAAAGAACCAACAAAATTAGTTTGTTTTCCTTATGCTCAACATTATTTATCAGATAGTCCTGGTTTTACTAGTCAAATAAAAAATAGAAAAGAATTAGAAACAGCTATAAAAGAAGTTGATTTTAGTAAATTGAAAACATTTTCAACCGCTTCATTTAGCAAAATGTTTATAGTTAATGCTATTTTATCTTTTGTTATTACATTGGTTTTAATTATTTTACTAATTTTAAAGTAAACACATTAATTAAGGAGGCTAGCTATGGTTAAAGAAAAAGAAATAACTGTTTTAGTCACAAGCAGCTATGAAGAATTACATGACAAATTATTGAAAAATGGTTTTAAAAAAATACAAACCTTCAATATTATTGATGAATATTTAATTGCAAAAAGTACTGATCTAAGCTTAGCACCTTTAGATATTTTAAAAAAATGTGTTTTAGTTAGAAACATTATTGGATATATGAAAGCATTAGTCTATAAGCATAAAACTTATGATACCGAGGGTAATGTTTTAGAAAATGGTAAGACAGAGTGTATAGTTGAAGATGTGGCAACAGCTATAAAATTTCTGGAAGCAATTAATTATGAGCGACTAATTACTATTAATGATCAATGTATTAAATATGCAAATGATAAAATTGAAATAATTGTGCAATTAGTTAATGATAAATACGTTTTTATTGAAGTAGAAGATAAGTTTGAAATCATTAAAAACAGTTCATTAAATTTTGATGAAATTGTAGCCATATTTAAGACTTATGATTTGCCATATGACAAAAGTAATTATTATGCTAAAAAAGCAGAAATGATTTTAAAAGATAAATTGAGTAATCAATAAGAGGTAAATAATGGAAGAAATAATTGATATTATAAAATTAGATCATAAAGGTAGAGGAATTGGTTATATAAATAATATAATTACTTTTATACCTAATGCTTTAATTGGAGAACAAATTAAAATAAAATTAACTAAACAATCAAAAAAATATCAAGAAGGAGAAATAATTTCAATCATGAAAGCTAGTAAGCAGAGAATTACTTCTTCATGTGAGTTTTATCCTCAATGTGGTGGTTGTCAATTTCAACATCTTAGTTATGAAAACGAATTAATATATAAAGAAAACAAAATAAAAGAAATAACAAAAAAATATGCTGATATAAATGAATCAATAATTAATCAGATAATTCCTAATGTTGATTTAAACTATAGAAATAAAGTTACACTTCATGTTGATAAACAAATAGGATATTATCAAGAAAAAACTCAAGAAGTTGTGGCTATTAATAAATGTTTAATAGCAGATAATAAAATCAATCAAATATTAAATGAATTAAAGAAAACAACTTTATCTGATATAGACAAAGTTACAATTAGAGTGAGTGAAAAAGATAGTTTATTAGTAATATATTCTAATAATAATTTCGTTGTGTCCGACGAACTAAATTTATTAGTTAATAATATTGTATTATTCGATGGCGAAAAAAAGATTATTAAGGGTAAAGACTATTTTATTACTCAAATAGGTAAATATAAGTATCAAGTATCTTATGAATCGTTTTTTCAAATTAATACTAAAGGTGCTAAATTACTTTATGATCTAATATATAACTATGTAAAAGGTTCTAAAAAGGTTTTAGATTTATATTGTGGCGTGGGTTCTATTGGTATATATATTAGTGATGTAGTAGAAGAAGTTGTTGGCGTAGAAATCAATAATTCTGCTATAGAAGATGCTTTAATTAATAAAGAATTAAATAATATAAAAAATATTGAATTTATTAATCAAGATGTTAGTCAATATTCTGAATATGCTTTTGACACAATCATTGTTGATCCTCCAAGAAAAGGTTTGGATAAAATAACAGTTGATTATTTACTCTTGTCTCAAGCTGAAAAAATTATTTATGTAGCTTGTGATCCAATAACTTTGAGTAGAGATTTAAAATTATTAGGTAAAAATTATATAATTAAGGAAATTACACCTATTGATTTGTTTAGTAGAACATATCATGTCGAGTGTGTTTGTCTTTTGGAAAGAAAATATGACATGAATAAAATGATAAATTTTAAAAGGATAGTATCTGAAAATTTGGAAATAGCATGTAAAATTCAGAATGAAATATTTCCTGAAGAAGATGCCAGAGAAAATTTTATAGAACAAATTAATAATAATCCTTATAGAAAAGAAATGGATTATTATATTGTATATTTAAATGATCAACCAATTGGAGTGACTGGAATATATTCATATAATGAGTATCCTGATGATGCCTGGTTAGGTTGGTTTGGTATTTTAAAGGAATATAGAAATAAAGGTTATGCCACAATTGTTTTAAATAAAACAATTAATTTAGCTAAGGAAAAAGGTTATTTAAGTTTTAGAATATATTCTGATGAATTTGCAAAAGATGCCCATTCTATATATGAAAAAAATGGTTTTTTAAGAGAATTATATGATAGAGATGATGATAAAGATGAATACTTTCCTGCTGATATCTTTATATTTTCAAAAAATTTGGTGAATAAAACCAATGAATATTGGAATAACAAGTTTTTAGGTTTAAAAGAGCAAGGAGAAAAGGAAAACAAATATAAATAGGTAAACTATTTGTTAAATATTATCTATATAATTGAAATAGTTTACATTATTCTTCATAAGTTTTATAATGTAAATATAATGAGGTGATAAGATGAATGATAATAAAATTTTATTAATTATTTTATTTGTATTAATTATAATTTCTATTGTTGGAACAATCTATTTTTTCAACATAATAGGATAGTGGGGTTTTATGGGAAAAACTTTTGAAATTGATGGTGAGGCAGTTAAGTTAACTCCTGATCAAGAAAAAAATTTAGAGCAAGTTTATCAAGAAGCTTATCAATTAGGATTGGCTGGCAAGAGAAAACCAGCTCATATTGTTGTTATGAGTAAATATAGCATCTGTTATAATTATGAAATGGATTTAGGATATGCAGCCGGTTTAAAAGCAGGTGCTGGAAATAATTTTGTCCCACAACCTTATGATTTGAATTATTCTACAGGTTTATCAAAGGTTGATGATAATGAGACTAGTGAATCAACAGGATTAAATAATAGTCTTCCTAAAAAAGATTCTTCTGAATTCTTTTTTCATAGATAACACTAAAAAAATAACAATACTAATTATTGGAGGAAAAAATGAATAAAGGAAAGATAATTACTTTAACAATATTAATGCCGCTATTGGTATTAGCAGCATTAATTACTTCTTTATTTTTATTAGGAAATCTATTGGGATACATTTTATCATCCGAAGACGGCTATCTTTTAACTGGATTAGCTTTTTACTTGCTGACTTTTCTCATAATTATATTGATACCAATTATCTTATATTTATTAGTTAGTAAAAAAGGTCAAAGGAAAATAGATATCAAAAATTGGTTTAAAAAATATACTGTACTTTTTATAATCTTTATTTTAATGATTACAGTTTTGGAAAGCGTTATTGGAATAAATGGTTATAGATATTATAAAGATATAATGTTAGGACCACAAGAACAAATAATGACAAACGCTGTTATAAAAGTTAGACATAGTAGAAGAGGACATCATACATATATTATAGGTAATATAGCGGGAAAAGAAGAAAAATTTAACATAACAAGAGCTGCTCGCTCTAAAGTTTTTCAAAATGAAACATATAAAAAGATAATAATTAAGTATTATAAAAATATAAAAGAAGTTTTTGACGTGAAAAAATATTATAGAGGCAAGCTTATTTTTCCTAATCGTAATTGACATTATAAAATAAAAGTGCTAGTATAAATCTTAATTTTAAGGGGGATTTATGCTAAAAGAATTAAAAAATTTTTTCTTGAACAGAAAATTAAAAGTAGCTACCCATATTGGAGATATAGTAATTAATGGTGAGTATATTGCAGGAAGACCATTAACAATAGTTTATGAAAACTATTATATTGATTTAATAACGGATAGGGCTTGTGTTTTAGTTAATCAAATAACAAGTAGAACAGATATTATTCAAGTAATAAATGTTGAACCAATAAACCAAAAAATAAAATAGATTTTTAAAAATCTATTTTTTATTGATTATTATTAAATAAAAAGTTAAAATATAATAGTAAGGTAGGTAAGCTATGAAAAAAGGATTTACTTTGGTTGAAGTTTTAGGTGTACTTGTTATTTTAGCTATTATATTAACAATTACTGTACCTATAGTTATAAATAATGTCAATAATACTAAAGAAAAAGTATGGCAACAGACTGTAGAGCATATTAAAGAAGGTACTAATTTATATTTAAGAGAATATAAAAAAGATTTTCCTGAGTTAAATGTTGTTGATTCTATAATAACTGTTTCTTTATCAGAAATAATTGATAATGGCTTTATTAAATCACCAATTGTTAATCCAGTTCTAAATCAAAATGTTTCAGAAGAAACAATCATCAATATTCAAGTTATTAGTATTAATAATTATGAAATAACAATTCCAACTTTTATTTATGAATAAAATAAAAAAAGCATCTATTTAGATGCTTTAATTTTTTTAGCTTCTCTTGCAGTTAATTTTAATGTTTCATTTCCAACTTTAACTTTTTGAACATTTAATTTTTGTGTATGTTTAGTTCTGTTATTAGCATGAGATACTCTATTACCAAATAGAGGTTTTTTTGTAGTTGCTTTTATAGCCATGGATTTCTCCTCCTTTTGTCTTAATAAATGTATCATATTCATTATTTAAAGTCAATTTAAATAGTAATAATCTTTAAAATATAGTAAAATATTTTTAAGAGGTGATAAGATGTTTATTCCATTAAATATTAAGACAAACTATAATCCTTTATCTAGTTTTGTTGATATTAAACAACTTATCCAGAAAGCAAAAGACTTAGGTATAAAAGCTTTAGGAATTACCGATTCTGATATGTATAGCAGTATGCTATTTTATCAAGAGTGTATACATAATGAAATAAAACCAATTATTGGATTAGAATTACTTGTCGCTGATCAAAAAATATTGTTATATGCTGAAAATTATCAAGGTTATCAAAACTTAACGAAAATATTGTATATAAAACAAGAAGAAAAAATAGATATTAAAACAATTAATAAATATAGTGACAACGTCATGTGTTTAATTAGTTATGAGCAGAGAGAATTATATGATAAAGTTAGTTTTAAAAATAAATATTTAACTTATATAAATTTATTACAAAGACAAGAACTAGTTAAAATTAGCAAAAAAGTTATTTATGTAAATGAAGTTTTATATTTAGAAGAATCTGATGCTGAAAAATTAAAACATTTATATTTGATCAAAGATGGAAAAAAAATCAACTCTCTAGATGAATATCTATTTTTTGATAATTGTTTTTCCAACCAAAAAGCAGTTAATTCTGAAGACAAAATATATTATCAAGAAATTTTTAATTTAATTGAATTAAAAATACCTAAGAATAATCTTTTACCTCAATATTCAGACAAAAGAGATTCTAAAGTTTATTTACATTCTTTGTGTAAATTAGGTTTACAAAAAAGATTGTCAAATGATTTAAAAAAAGAATACATTGATCGCTTAAAATATGAATTAGAAGTAATTGCTGAAATGGGATTTAACGACTATTTTTTAGTAGTATATGATTATGTTCAGTATGCTAAAAAACAAGGCGTATTAGTAGGCCCAGGACGTGGTAGTGCTGCTGGTAGCTTAGTAGCATATTGTTTGGGAATAACCGACATTGATCCTATTGCATATGATTTGTTATTTGAAAGATTTTTAAATAAAGAAAGAATAACAATGCCAGATATTGACATTGATTTTGATAGTGAAAGAAGAGAAGAAGTAGTTAACTATGTTCGAGATAAATATGGTAAACGCAAGGTTATGCCAATAATTACGTTTGTTACCTTAGGTGGAAAGCAAGCTATTAGAGATTTAGGCAGAATTTACGATTTAGATTTAAAAATTGTAGATCGAGTTTGTAATTTGATAAATGTAGGTTTAAGTTTAAAAGATAATTTAGAAGGTAATCAATATTTAAAAAGTTTAATTCATTCTGATTATAAATTAGAAAAGATTTATGAAATGGCTATTAGTTTAGAAGGAGTGAAAAGACAAATATCAATTCATGCTGCAGGAGTTGTCGTTTCCAAGTATGAAATAGATAATTATATACCAGTTAAAAAATATGAGGATATTTATATAACTGGTTATTCAATGGAATATTTAGAAGATTTAGGTTTATTAAAGATGGATTTTTTAGGATTAAGAAATTTAACTTTTGTTTCTAATATTCTTAAAATTATTCCTGAGGGAGTTTGGAAAGATATTCCTTTAGATGATGAGAAAACTTTAAATTTATTTGGTAATGCTTTTACAGAAGGCGTTTTTCAATTTGAATCAGCAGGAATGAAAAACTTTTTAAAGAAGTTAAAACCAGAGAAATTTTCTGAAATAGTAGCTGCTAACGCTTTGTTTAGACCTGGACCAATGGCTAATATTGATAGTTATATTCTTCGTAAAGAAGGTAAAGAAAAGATTGATTATTTGCATCCTTCTTTAAAGAAGGTTTTAGAAAGTACTTATGGGATCATTATTTATCAAGAGCAAATTATGGAAATAGCTCATATTATGGCTGGATATACTTATGCAGAAGCTGATTTGTTAAGAAGAGCTATGAGTAAGAAAAAAGAACAATCATTATTATCTTTACAAACAGAGTTTATTGCTAGAAGTGTTAAAAAAGGTTATGAAAAAGAGTTGGCAGAAAAGGTTTACGAATTAATATTAAAATTTGCTAATTATGGTTTTAATAAAGCCCATGCCGTAGCATATTCTTTGTTGGGATATAAGATGGCTTATTTAAAAACACATTATCCAGCACAATTTATGAGTGGTTTATTAACTAATGTAATTGGTAATAAAACAAAAATTAAGGAATATATAGACGAGTGTCGATTAAATAACATGGAAGTGTTAAAACCTAATGTGAATAATAGTTTAGCTCAATTTACTTTAGATAATAATAAAATAGTTTTTTCTTTGGCAGCTATTGCTAATGTTGGTTTTTTAACTGCGAATAAGATTGTTGAAACGAGAAAAAGTGGAGAATATTCAGATTATTTTGATTTTATTAGTAGAACTTATGGTAGTTCTGTTAATCGTAAAGTAATTGAGTCATTAATTTTAGCTGGAGCTTTAGATATATTTAATTATAATCGTCAAACAATGATTAATAATATTGATAATGCCATTAATTATGCAGAAATAGTAAAGGGCTCTTCTTTAATAGAGTTAGAAAAGCCAGTGATGATTAACTCTGAAGAGTATAATGAAAAAGATTTATGTTTAAAAGAAAAAGAAGTATTTGGATTTTATTTTAATAATCATCCTGTTAATATTTACAAAGCTCAAGGAGCATATGTTGACTTGGATAAGGCAGAAAAATATTTTGATAAGGTAATTGACATTGTTGCATATGTGGAAAAAATTAAAAAAATTAAAACAAAAAATAATGAAGAGATGGCATTTGTAACAGTTAGCGATGAAACAGGTATGATTGATTTAGTAATATTTCCAAAGGTATACAGTCTATATGATGTGAAAATAAATTCAATAATTGAGGTAAAAGCTCGTGTTGAAAAAAGAATGTCAAGATATCAATTATCAGTCTTAAAAATGGCAAATTTATCAGATATATGATATAATTAAAAAGGTCTAAAATTAAAAAAGTGGTGATATATTTTGCAAAAAACAACATTATTTTTAACATTTTTAATTACCTTAGCATTAAGTTTGCTAGTGGTTGTTTTCTTGCAAGATAAAACAACCTTTTCTGCAAAAAAACCTCAAGAATTATATAAAGTATATTTATCTGGTAATGAAATAGGAATCATTAAATCAAAGAAAGAATTAGAGCAATTAATTGATAATAAACAAAAGCTAATCAAAGAAAAGTTACAGGTTAAAAAGGTTTATGCTCCAGCACAATTAGATGTGCAAAAATATATTGGTTATGAAACTGAAATCAAGAGTGCTCAAGAGATTTATGATTTAGTTGAAAAAACAAATCCTTTTACAGTCAAAGGTTACGAAATAGAAATTAAAGATCGTGGAAAAATATATGTGATTGACCGTAATGTTTTTGAAACTGCTATCAATGATTTTATTAGAACATTTATTGATGAAGAAAAATATAATAAATATAAATCATCAACTCAAGAAGCAATTAAAGAAACGGGATCAATATTAGAAAATGTTTATCTTCAAGAAGAAATAACAATTAAGGAAGGTTATATTTCTGTTTTAGAAAATATATATATAGATGAAAAGGAACTCGCTAAATATTTGATATTTGGTACAACTAAAGAGCAAGGAAAATATGTAGTGAAAGCTGGAGACTCTATTGAGGACATTGCTTTTAATAATCAATTGGGTGTAAATGAATTTTTTATTGTAAATCCTCAATTTAATAATGTGAACACTTTACTAGCTCCAGGGCAAGAAGTATCAATTGGTTTGATTAATCCGATATTAGGCTTAGTTGTTGAAGAACACGTTGTTGAAGATCAAGAAATATTATTTAAAACAGAATATGAATATGATCCAGAGAAAGACTATAATTATGTCCAAGTGGTTCAAGAAGGATCAAAAGGATTGCAAAGAATTACTCAAAAGATTCAAATGGTTAATGGAGAAATTTTAGCTGTTCAAATTGATCGTAATGCTACACAATTGATTAAATCACCAGTGAATAAAAAAGTAATCAAAGGAACAAAAAAAGTAACTGGTAATTATGTTCATTTAGATGGCGATTATGGTTGGCCAACTAATTTCCCATATAAAATCTTTTCCGGATTTGGTTATCGTGTTAATCCTGTGACAAGAGAAAGAGCATTGCATG
>CAYWQQ010000017.1:10270-13673 GCA_964461005.1 uncultured Muribaculaceae bacterium | reverse complement strand
TAACAGATCTGGAAAAAAACCAATTGAGAACCTGTTTTGAAATTGAAGAACTTGACAGTGCAATAGAGATGCATTATAATTTACCTCAAGACAAATTTGCAAAAATTAATGAAGTTTCTGATGTGTTAAAAATAGGAGACAATTATTTTTATTTTGTGACTATGAGTGGAGGAATTAATTGGCTAGCCTCAACCAGACAGTTTAATCTTGCTACTAAAATAAAAGTAGGTTTAGATAATGGCAAATATCCAGAAGAATTTATAGAAACTCCTAATGAAGTAGTAGTAACAAATTATATTCATGGTGTTGATAGTGAATTAGAAGAGATATTTGAACATAAAACAGGTATGTGTAAAGCTGAAGTAATTCGATTTAGATATTTTGAAGATGGTAATGGAAATTTGTATATCGAATATAAAAAAGGTGCAAGATATATAGATAGCGAGGAAGTAGGTGGAAGTAATACATCCAAATATGTCTACCCAGCAGAACAATTTGTATTTAAAGGAATAAGTTTAACTAAGTTTAAAGAAGAAGGAACAAAGATCTTTGATTTATCAAATGATATTGATGAGATTAGTATTGACAATGGTATTAGCAGATAAAAGAAGCTTTGCTTCTTTTTTCTTTTTATTGATTATTGTTTTTTAATATGTTAATATTATCTATATAATAGAGGTAGTTATTATGAAGAATAGAAAAGGTTTTACTTTAATTGAAGTTTTAGCTGTAATAATTATTTTAATGGTACTTATTGCTATTTCAATCCCAATTATTAGTAATATAATTGAATCATCCAGAAAGGGTGCTTTTTCCAATTCTTTGAAATTAATTGTTAATCGCGCTATAGCGTTAGAAGCTAAGGATCATACTATTGATTTTTATACTATTAATGAAACTAATATAGAAAATTTAATGGGAATTGATGTTACTAATTATGAAACATTATCTTTTGAAAAAGAAGATGATGGTGATTTTTTTGCGACTATTTTAGGTAAAAATAAATTTGAAGGATTTGTAGCATGTGGATCTGAAGATGTTACTTATGTTGAAGAAGTTGGAAAAGAAGCTTATTGTTATGTTCCCACTACGTGTTATTTACCTAATAATCCAGATACTGAAGAAAGTTGTTTTGTTTTTAATGAGGAAACAAATACAATTACTGGATATAATAGTGATTGTACTAAAGATTTAGGTATTCCAGAAACAATAAATGGTAAAGATGTTATAAATATAGGTTCATATGCTTTTGCTAGTATGAACCTATCTACTGTTTCTTTTCCTGCAACTTTAAAAAACATAGGGTATGGAGCTTTTGTTGGTAATCAATTGTATGGTGTTAATTTCCCAGATGGTTTGGAAATAATTGGAGAATTAGCTTTTGCTGACAACATTATAAATTGTGCTAGATTTCCTAATAGTTTGAAAACAATTGACAGATTATCTTTTTCAGGCAATCAATTAAATAGCATTATAACTCCTGTTTATCTTGAAAAAATAGGAGAGATGGCTTTTCAAATGAACCCTATTAAATATGCGAGAATTAACGGAGGAATTATAGATAATATGGCTTTTAGTAGAACTCAAATTGAAAAAATTGATTTTGGGCCGAAGGTAAGTTATGTTGGTATTAACACCTTTACTGGAAGTTTTCTTAAAAATGATTTAATTATTCCTGCAAGTTTAAGTGTTATAGGTAAATATAATTTTCATTGGGATTGTCTTAGTAATAATTTAGAATATGATATAATAATAAAAAATGGTTTTACTTTTTCAGATACAAATTTTTACACTTGTAGTAATCATATTATAAACAATTTTATAGTTGAAAGCGGTTATTTACAAAATCCTTATACAATACAAGGCAAAATAAATAATTTTGTATTTGGAGAAAACGTTAAAGAAATAGGTGTTGGTTTGTCAGGTAGTTATTTTAGTAGTCCATTAGAGATTGAGAAACTTGTTATTTCAGCTACAAAGATTGGAGTAAAAGAACAATGGACTGGAGTTTTTTCTTCAACAAAAATAAATAATTTAATTTTAAAAGAAGGAGTTAGAGAAATTGGGTGGGGTGCTTTCTATAATGGTAATTTTAAAGAATTAGCTATACCGGACAGCGTTGTTTTTTTGGGAAATCAATCTTTTCAAATGGGCAATATAGAAAAGATTCAATTTGGAAGTGGCTTGAAAGAAATTAATGAAATGGCTTTTAGTGTAAATCATATAACAAGTTTAACGTTACCATCTAATATAGAAAAAGTTGGAAGGTTAGCTTTTAATTCTAATCAAATAAATAAATTAAATTTAAAAGAAGGATTAGAAATGATTGATGAAGTCGCTTTTAATTCTAATCAAATTGAAGATATTGTTATCCCTTCAACAGTGATGGAAATTGGAAAATCAGCTTTCGAAAATAATCCAATTAAAAGTGTAACAATTCTTGGAGATCCTAATAGATTTAATGACCGTTGGACATTGATTGGGTTTCCAATTACTTTAAGACCTGGATTTGAACCTGATATGTGTTATGAAGTTAACTCGGGAGTTATCACAAAATATTATGAAGGATGTAATATAACGGATTTAGTTATACCTTCAGTTATTTCTGGGCAAACAATAGTTGGAATAGATAGTTCAGCTTTTGTTAATTTAAAAATAAACAAATTAACCATTCCTTCTACAATAGTTACAATTGCTGACAATTCTTTTACATACAACAATCAACCTAATCTTTATATTAAGGAATTAATAATAGAAGGAAATTCAAATCGTTTTAATGATAATTGGACTTCAATAGGTTTTCCTTTACCTTTAAAATCAGATTATACAAATGAAATGTGTTTTACATTTAATAATGGTGAGATTAGTAACTATAATATTTCTTGCTCAAAAGATGTAGTTATTCCAGAAACAATAAATGACATTTCTGTTATGTCAATTGGTTCAGCCGCGTTTAATGACAAAGGAATAAAATCATTAGTATTACCTAATACTTTACAAAATATTAGCAATAGAGCTTTCGCTAATAATTATCTAAAAACAATAAGTTTACCTTCTAGTTTGAATTATATAGGTTATGAAGCTTTTAAATCCAATTTAATTACAAACGTTACTTTTCCATCAACTATAGGATATATTGATGGTTATGCTTTTGCATATAATCAAATAACAAGTTTAACTTTGCCAGACAATATTAATTCTATAGCTGCAGGGACTTTTGCATATAATCAAATACAAACTTTAAATTTACCAAGTAATTTAGGTAATATTGAAAACTATGCTTTTTTAAGCAATCAAATTATAAATTTAGTATTGCCAAACAATTTAAGTAATATCGGAAATTATGCATTTCAAAACAATCAAATACAAACTTTAAATTTACCAAGTAGTTTAGGTAATATTG
>CAYWQQ010000017.1:0-10170 GCA_964461005.1 uncultured Muribaculaceae bacterium | reverse complement strand
TTTCAAAACAATCAAATACAAACTTTAAATTTACCAAGTAGTTTAGGTAATATTGGATATTATGCATTTCAAAACAATCAAATCACAAGTTTAAATTTTCAAGGGGATTATATATCGATAAGTGAATATGCGTTTCAAAACAATCAAATTACTAATTTAGTATTACCAAGTAATGGTTCTGTTGGAAGCTATGCATTTGAAAATAATTTAATCACAAGTTTAACTTTACCAACTTCTAGTAGCTATTATAGTAGCACTATTAACAGTTATGCTTATTCTAATAACAAAATTACAAATCTTGTAATACCGGACAATATCACTAATATATCCTCTGGGGCATTTCAAAACAACAAAATTTCAAATTTGACAATCCCAGCAACCGAATATTTAGATATTTATGAGTTTGCTTTTTTAAGTAATGAATTTACTTCGATAATTATATATGGTGATCAATATAGATTTAATGATAAATGGGGGGAAATAGGGTTTCCTACTAACTTAATGCCTATTCCATATTATACTTGTTTTGATTTCGAAGATGGTTATATTAATGGATATGATGAATCTTGTCGTAGAAATGTTACTATTCCAGAAATGATAAATGGAGTTAAGGTTATTGGAATTGGAGATTATGCTTTTTCTGGAGAAAATATAACTGATATAGATATTCCAGCAACAATAACTTACATAGGTTCACAAGCATTTAATGATAATAAATTACCTGATAGTAAGGCTTTTATATATGGAAGGAATCCAGATGGTTCAGTTAATAAAAAGGTTTTAGTAAGTTATGGAGGTATTAAAAGAACTAATGTAATAGTTCCAGAAGGAATTGAAACGATAAATGAGTATGCTTTTGCCGGAATGGGACTGAGTGGTACAATAACATTGCCTAGTAGTCTAAAAACAATAAATATGGGGAGTTTTATTTTTAATCAAATTGGAAGTATAGTTATTCCAGAAAGTAACAATTTAACTCGGATTGAAGATTATGCATTTATGACCAATGTGTTAAATAGTGTAGTTATTCCCAATTCAGTAACTTATGTTGGAGTTAATGCTTTTGCAGAAAATCAATTGGTAAATTTGACTTTATCTCAAAATTTAGAAACCATAAAAAACTTTTCTTTTGGAAATAATCAAATAATTAGTTTAATAATACCTAATTCAGTGACAACAATTGAATCTTTGGCATTTATGTATTCTCCTCTAACAGAATTAACATTATCAAATAATTTAACTTATATTGGTAGTGCTGCATTTTTAGGAAATCAAATAGAAGAATTAACTATCCCAGCTTCAGTTCTTACAATTGAAGGCGGAGCATTCCAGATGAATGATAGTTTTAATTCAATTACAATTTTAGGTACACCAATTACTAGATTTAATAGTAATTGGGGAGGAATAGGTTTCCCGGCTGAATTAATGCCGATAGAATAAATATAGGAGGAAAAAATGAAGAAAATAAAAAAAATTCTTTTAGTGTGTATTTTGTTTTTAATGGTTGGTTGTGGAAATAATAACAAATTAAAAGAAAATGTTGAAAAAATGGAAATAAGTACAAAAGGTATTAATGGTTATGCAGTTGATTTACGTATTTACGGATCAACTAATAATACTAGAGTTAATGAATCGTTAAGAATCTTTAACAGCGGGAATAAAGATTATAAAATTGAAAAAAATATTTTTGACAAGGATAACTTTATTCAAGAAATCACATATATTAGAGATGGTGAAATTTATACAAAAGGAAAAGAAGATAAATACATTTTATCAACTTCAAGAGTATACTATTCTAAACCGCAATTATATTTAGATGGAATAAATAACCTTAAATCAATTGATAAAGGTTCTAAAGTGGAAAACCAACCTGATTTAACTGAATATAATGTTGAATTTAAAGATGAAGTAATTGAAGAACTTTTAAAAGATATAGAGATAGCGATCCCATTAGAAAAAAATGTTAAAGGAAAAGTACAAATAAATAAAGATGGTTATGTTTATCGTGTCATTTATGAATTTAAAACAATTACTATTAATGCTTTGTTTTATCAAATTAATGATGTTCCAAGTATTGATTTTCCAGCAGAAATCATTTATTAAAAAAAAGAACTTTTGTTCTTTTTTTTATGTTATAATTAATGAGGTGATAAAATGGAAAGATTACAAAAAGTTATTGCAGCATCAGGTTATACATCAAGGAGAAAAGCAGAGGAGTTAATATCTAAAGGAAAAGTAATGGTTAATAACGAAATAGTAACAGAACTTGGTTATAAAGTTAGTAATAGTGATGAAATAATTATTGAAGGATTAAAATTAGAAAAAGAAGAATTTGAATATTATTTATTTAATAAACCACGTGGTGTTATTACAACTACTAAAGATGATAAAGGTAGAAAAACAGTAATGGATTTTTTTGAATCTAATAAGAGATTATATCCGGTTGGAAGATTAGATTATGATACTACAGGATTATTATTAATTACTAATGATGGAGATTTTGCTAATTTAATGTCTCATCCTTCCCAAATGGTAAATAAAATTTATTTAGCCAAATTAGAAGGTATTATTAATGGTGAAGCGATAAATAAGATAAAAGATGGAATAAAAATTGATGGTAGTATGATATATCCTTCTCGAGTTAAATTAAAAAGAAAAGATAAAAAGACTAATACTTCTTTTGTAGAAATTACAGTTCATGATGGTAAAAATCATGAAATCAAAAAACTATTTGAAGCAGTTGGTTATCGCGTTGAAAAATTAACTAGAGAAGCATATGGACCTTTTTATTTAGAAAATTTGCAATCAGGAGAATATCGCAAGATAAATAATTTTGATATTAAAAAACTTAAACAAGAAATAAAAAGAAACGATTAATCGTTTCTTTTTATTGCGTCAACTGGACAACTTTCTAAAGCATCAATAACTTTTTGAGATAAATCCTCATTTATATTTTCATCTTTAGCAGTAGCATATCCTTCATCGTTAAAGTCAAACACTTCTGGACAAAGACTTACACAAGCTCCACAGCCAATACATTCATTATCATTAACTTTTATTTTCATAAATCCTCCTTTATTAAGTAAAAACATTATATTATTTATCTTTATAAAAAGCAATAACTTGTTTTCAAAAGGAAGATAATATGTTATTATTTAAATAGAATAGCAGGTGATAAATTGGAAACTAGAATGGATAAATATAAAAATTCTTTTCAAGAATCAAAACCCAGAAGTCAAAAGAATGAAGAACTTTATGGAAACATTTATAGTAGAGATTTAACATCTTCTGAAAAGACGTTAAATAATGAAAAAGAAATTGATTTAGCAAATATAGGAGATTTACTTCGAGAAAGAGAAGGTTATGGTAAAGTTAAAGATTTGAAAGATTTATTACCTTCTGAAAAAACTGAAGAAAAGTTTAACCCTAAATATTATCAAGATATAGACGAAAAAATTTGTGATATTAATGAAATGTTGAAAAAAGCGAGAAATCAAAATGAAGATTTAGAAAGAGAAAAATATCGCAAATTAATTAATACTCAATATAATATTTTAAGTAAATTAGATCTTAGCGAACCATTCGAATCAGAAGAAATGGATACAACTTTTTTTACGAGAGATAAATTAAAAAATTTGGATTTATTAGAAGAATTAAAAGGTGAAGAAGGAACAGTTTTAACAGAAGCTGTTAAAACGACAGATTGTGAAAAATATTTAAATTCGAAAGATGAAAATTTATTTTATACAGGTTATAAAAATTTTTCAACTCAGGATTTCGAAGAAATAAAAGAATTAAAAAACAAGGTTAAAAAAAATAATGGTTTAATTAAATTCCTAATTGTATTATTAGTTTTAATATTCATATCTATTATTGGATTAATTAGCTATACAATTTTTTTTAGATAAGGATTAAATATGAAAAAAAGTATTATAATAGATAATAGCGAATATGAAATTATCGAGGACTATAAAGATGGTTATAATGAAGAAGAATTTGTATCAAAAATGACTGATTATTTTTGGGACTATGATTATATTGTTGGAGATTGGGCTTATGGTAAACTTCGTTTAAAAGGCTTTTATGACGAAAAAAATAAAAAAGCTAATCAGATAAATAATTTTAATCAAAAGGAAAATTATTTAAAAAACAATTGTGCTTTTGGTTGCCGATATTTTGTTGCAAAAAAGAGTTTAAAAAAATAAAACATTGTGATATAATGATTTTAGTTTAAGAATAATAGAGGAGAGTCTTATGGATAATGAAGAAAATAAAAAAATAGTTGATAAAATTGTTGTAATAGATAAAGACGGAAAAGAGAGAGAAGCCGAAGTTTTATCTGTATTTAAAATTGAAGAATTTAAAAACAGTTATATATTATATACTTTCAATGAAATTGATAGTAATAATATGATAAAAATATATGCTTCAACTTTAATTGTAAAAGAAGATATGTATAGTTTTGAATCAATTGAAACAGAACCAGAATGGAATGCTATAAAGGATATAATGAGAGATTTATCTCAAGAAGTTTAAGGGAGGTTTACCATGAAGAATTATACAATTACATATTATGAACTTGAGAAAAAAAATAAGGCAGCTCTTATGAATGGTTTTAAAGCCGTAAATAATAAGATTTTTTCAGGTTTAAAAGAAAAATTAAAATCTGTTTGGGAAAAAGCTGTAGAACAATCAAAAAAAGCTATTCAAAAAATACAAGAAGGAGTAGCAAAATATCCTGAAAAGCAATTAGAAAAAGCTCAAGATGAGATCGCTAATACAAATGAAAAATTATCTGCTATTGCATCAGCTCAAAGTGAGTATGATGATTATCTTGGTAAATTAAATTCAAAAGCTAGGACTTTAAGAAGCGATAAAGAATTTGAAACAATTATTAAACTTGAAAAAGATCTATACAAGTTAGACGAATCTATGGAAAAAAATACTAAAAAATTTAGAAAACTATTAAAAAAAGAGGAAAAGTACAAAAAAGCTTTAGGATTAGACAAAATAGTTCAACCTATTGTTGTTAAACAAACTGAAGCTGCACCTTTGATGAGTTTTCCAGAAATTTCAGAAAAAGATTTAAAGATAGTTGATGAAATAAGAAAAAGTGTTGTAACAAAAGAAACTGAAAAAGTAGCAGAAGTTCTAGCAAAAGATTCAAAAATTGTTGAAGAAATCAAAAAAGAAGTAGTTCAAGAAAAACCTATTGAGAATGTCCAAAAAGAAAAAAGTACTGTTGAACCACAAAAAAATGATGTAAAACCAGAAATTAAAACAGAAACAGCTGTTGATCCTGCTAAAATAATTGGCAATTTCAAAAGAGTTATAAAAGAAAATGAACAATTAAGAAAAGCAAAAAGGCAAGATCAAGAACAAATTGAAAGATTGACAAAACAAAACCAAAAAGACAAACTTCAAAGCAATAAAGCTATAACAGAAGCACAAGCAAAAAATTTAACACAAAGTTCTGAAATAAGCAATTTGCAAAAGAAATTAGCCGAAGCAAACAATTCACTTTCAGCGACTGAAAAAGCAAAAGAAATTCAAGAAGAAAAAACAAATAATGCAAATAAAGAAAACGAAATTTTGAAAGCTCAATTATTAGCAGCTAATGAAGCATTAAATAAACAAGCAATTGAGAATGAAAAACTTCGAAGAGAAATAGCTTCTGTTAAGTCTGTACAAGATGAATTGAAGAAAATGCAAACAATAATGGCAGCTTTTGAATCAAGATTATCATCACAAAATACTGTAATAGAAACTTTACAAAAAGAAAAAGAATCAAAAGATTATCTTCTAAGTCAATATGAAAGCTCATTTCGTGAAATAGCTAATATGGAAAGCTCTGTTGACTTTCAACAAAAATAAAAAATTAATTATAAAAAGACGACAATTAGAGTCGTTTTTTTTAATTAAACTTAATATATAATATAATTTAGACAAATTGATAAAAAAAATGTATAATATATAAAGAAAGAGAGACAAAAAATGAAAACATTAGTAATAAATGCAGGAAGTTCATCAATAAAATTTCAAGTGTTTGAAATGCCAGAAGAAAAAGTTTTAATTTCTGCTAATTTTGAAAGAATTGGATTAGATAAAAGTTTTTATTCTTTAGTAAAAGCTGAAGAAAAAATAAAAAAAGAGGCTGTATTAGATAATCACTTAACAGCTATTAATATATTTTTAGAAGAATTAATTAATAATCAGATTTTAACTTCTTTAGAAGAAATAAAAGCTGTTGGTCATCGCGTTGTTCATGGTTCAAGTAAATATAAAGACTCTATCGTCATTGATGATAGAGTAATTGAAGATATTAAATCTTTTTCAGATTTAGCACCTTTACACAACCCAGCTAATTTATTGGGAATCCAAGCTGTTATAAAAGCTTTACCTAATGCTATAAATGTAGCTGTTTTTGATACTGCTTTTCATCAAACTATGCCAAAAGAATCTTTTATATATCCTGTACCTTATGAATGGTATGAAAAGTATGGTATAAGAAAATATGGATTTCACGGAGTTAGTCATCAATATGTAAGCTTAAGAGTAGCAGAATTAGAAAATAAACAACCAAAAACAATAATTTGCCATTTAGGTAATGGAGCCAGTATTTCCGCTGTTAAGGATGGAAAATGTCTAAATACTTCTATGGGCTTTACTCCTATTTCAGGAATAGCAATGGGAACAAGATGTGGAGATATTGATCCTTCTATTATTCCTTTTGTTATGAGCAAAACAAATAAGTCAATTAGTGAAATAATGGATGATTTAAATAAAAAAAGTGGTATGTTAGGAATGAGTCAAATTAGTAGTGATGCTAGAGAAATTGAAATGGCTATTAATGAAGGAAATGAGCAAGCCATTTTAGCACAAAAGATTTATATTCAAAAGATTGTTTCTTTTATATCTTATTATCATGTTTTGTTGGGTGGAGCAGAAGTAATTGCTTTTACAGCAGGAATTGGTGAGAAAGATAAAGAAGTTCGTAAAGAAATAATGGAATTATTAAAACCATTAGGAGTAGAAATTAATTATTCTACCAATGATATTAAAGGGATAGAAACAGTTATTACTACAGCAGAATCAAAAATAAAATGTTATATTATTCCTACTAATGAAGAATTAATGATTGGTAAAGAGACATATCGTTTATCAATTTAGAAAGGATTAAAGATGAAAAAAAAACTTTTTAATCGCTTAAAAAAATTTAATAAAATAGTTATAGCTCGTCATATTGGCCCTGATCCCGATGCGTTAGGATCACAAATGGGTTTAAAAGAATTAATAAATAAAAACTTTCCTGAAAAGGAAGTTTATGTGGTTGGAGCACCAACTATTAAGTTTAAATATTTTGGCAAATTAGATAAATTACCTGATAATTTTGATTGTTCTCAGTCTTTATTAATTTTGCTCGACACTCCAGATAAAAAAAGAATAGATGGAGTTGATCCAAAATTATTTAAAGATAGTGTTAGAATTGATCACCATCCTTTTATGGAAAAAACTTGTCAGATTGATTTAATTGATGATAAAGCATCTAGCACTTGCCAAGTTATTGTTGAGCTGTTCAAAGGTGGTAAATATGAATTTACTAAAAAAGCAGCCGAATACTTGTTTTTAGGTATGGTGGCTGACACTAATCGTTTTTTATATACTAATGGTATTGATAATTCGATAAAATTATTTAATTTAATAAGTTATTTAATTAAAATAGCAAACATAGATATTAATAAATTATATACAAAATTATATATGAGAAATATTAATGAAATTAGATTGCAAGGTTATATATCTCAAAATTTAACAATAACAGAGAATGGTGTTGGCTATATTAAAATAACTGAAGAGATAATTAAAGAATTTAATGTTGATTCTGCAAGTGCAGGAAATATGGTAAATGAATTTAATTTTATTGATGGCATTTTAGTTTGGTTGATGATTTCTGAAGATAAAAAATTAGAATTAATTAGATTGAATATTCGTTCTCGAGGACCTATAATAAACAAGTTGGCAGAAAAATATAATGGTGGTGGCCATAAATTAGCGGCAGGAGCTAGAGTTAAAACAGAACAAGAAGTAGATCAATTAATTGATGAACTAGATAATTTGTGCCAAAAATATAAAGATGAAGGAGTCATTGAAGATGAAGATAAATAGTGTTGACTTAAAAATAAGTGCTGCCCGTCGTAGCCAATATCCCGATGATAATAAACCGGAATTTTTATTAGTTGGTCGTTCTAATGTGGGGAAGAGTAGTTTTATTAACACTTTAATAAATCGTAAGAATTATGCCCATATTTCAAGCCGTCCTGGTAAAACTCAAACTTTGAATTTTTATTTAGTTAACAATGATTTTTATTTAGTAGATGTTCCTGGATATGGATTTGCATCTTTAAGCAAAGAAAAGAAAATGCGCTTTGGAAAAATGATTGAAGAATATTTACAAATCAGAGAAAATTTGAAAGAAGTATTTTTATTAATAGATTTTCGACACAAACCTTCTGAAGATGATTTATTAATGTATGATTATTTAAAATATTATGGTAAAACAGTTACAGTAATTGCAACTAAGGTTGATAAAGTATCTATTAATCAGAGACAAAAACATTTGAAAATTATTTCAGATGCTTTAGATTTAGTAGTGGGAGATAGTTTAATATTGTTTTCTAGTATCAGTAAAGAGGGTAAAAAAGAAGCTCATACTGTTGTAGAAAGATATTTAGATTTTATAGACGTTGATTAGAAAGAGGTGATAATATGAGAATTCCAACAGTAGCATTAGTGGGAAGACCAAATGTTGGTAAATCTACTTTATTTAATAAATTAGTAGGTAAAAAGATATCGATTATTGATGATGAACCTGGAATTACTAGAGATCGTATCTATGGCACTGTTGATTATAATGAATTAAAATTTCATTTAATAGATACTGGTGGAATTGATGTTTCACCAGAATTATTCAATAAAGAAATATTGATTCAGGTAATGATTGCCATTGAGGAAGCCGATGTTATTGTTTTTATTGTTGATGGCAAAGAGGGTTTGACAGCTAATGATTACAAAGTGAGAGATTTATTATATAAAACAAAGAAGAAAGTAGTCGTTGCTATTAGCAAAGTGGATAATAAACAAGCTAGAGAAAATATTTATGATTTCTATGAATTGGGATTTGATAATTATTTACCACTTAGTGCTGAACATAATGATGGTATAGCGGACTTATTAGATACAATTGTATCTAAATTGCCAAAGAGAGAAGTAATTGTAGAAGATTCTGATACTATAAAATTTTGTGTATTAGGAAGACCAAATGTTGGGAAAAGTTCTTTAGTAAATGCCCTTTTAAATGAGGAAAGAGTAATTGTTTCTCCAATAGCAGGTACAACTCGTGATGCAGTAGATACTCCTTTTCGCTATAAAGATAAAGACTATGTTGTAATCGATACAGCTGGAATCAGAAAAAGAGGCAAAATCTTTGAGAGAATAGAAAAATATAGTGTTTTAAGGGCTATGAAAGCAATTGAGCGAAGCGATGTATGTTTAATTGTTATTGATGCAGAGGAAGGTATTATAGCTCAAGATAAACATATAACCGATTACATTGTTGAAGCAGGTAAAGCAGTTATTATCGTAGTTAATAAATGGGATACAGCAGCTGAAAAAGAAAAAGATATTAAAATATTTAATAAACAAATCAGAGATAATTTTCAATTTATGCCTTTTGCTCAAATAGTATTTTTATCAGCTTTAACTAAAAAAAGAATGCACACTTTATTACCACAAATTGATATTGCTTTTGAAAATACTAATAAGCGAATTCAAACTAGTTTAATTAATGATATTATTATTAAAGCCGTTAATTTAAATAGTCCCCCAGCATATAAAGGCAAAAAATTAAAAATATATTATGTTAATCAGATAGAAAATAAACCACCTAAATTTTTGTTTTTTGTTAATGATAAGAAATTAATTCATTTTTCATATGAACGTTATTTAGAAAATAAAATTAGGGAATCTTATGATTTAGTTGGTACGCCAATAATATTACAATTTAAAAATAGAGGAGAAAATCCTAAAATATAGTTAATTTACTTGCAATTATAACAAAAAGATGGTATTTTAAGAATGTAAGCATAATATGCTTAAATTTACAATTACAAT
>CAYWQQ010000016.1:0-14501 GCA_964461005.1 uncultured Muribaculaceae bacterium | reverse complement strand
ATTTACTTCTGGAATTGGGTTCTCTTGAACTGGTTCTGATGCAGTAAAACTTGAATTAAAATTAAATGGTGGTAACTCTGAGTTGTTATTTGAAAATGAAGAAGCATTCAATTGTTCTTTAATCTTATCATCTGTTTGTTTTACTGTTAATTTATTATTTACAATATCATTTAAAAATTTTATTTGTTCTGCCTCATTATTTAAAGACAACAAACTACGAGCATGTCTTTCTGATATTTGATTTTCTAACAATGCTTTTTTTACTTCAAAAGGTAAATTTAAAAGTCTCAATTTATTTGAAATTGTAGCTTGGTTTTTTCCCATTCTATTTGCTAATTGTTCTTGAGTTAAATACCCTTTATCTAATAATTTTTTATAAGATTCTGCTTCTTCTAAAGAACTTAAATCTCTTCTTTGTGTGTTTTCTATTACCGCTACTTCGGCACTTTCTTTATCATCTAAATCCATAACAATTGCTGGCACTTTCTTTAATCCTGCCATTTGTGCCGCCTTATATCTACGCTCTCCTGCAATTATCTCATATTTATCAGCAATTTTTCTAACTACCAATGGTTGAATTATCCCGTGTTCTTTAATAGAAATTGCTAAATCTTCTAATGATTTTTCATCAAAAGTTAATCTTGGCTGAAAACGATTAGGAATTATATCGTCAACAAAAACTTCTAATATTTCTTTTTCATAAGAATTATTCATTTGGACCCCTCCATATTCTATAAACATAGTACTATTAAAAACTAATTTTTACAATGGTTTATCTTTAATTTCTTTAAAATTTCTGGGAAAACAAGCTGGTGTTGAAATGATTTTTTTAAAGCAGATAAGTGACCTTAAACTGTTTTCAATTGGCAAATTAAATTCTTGTTTTTCAATTAATTTTAATCCCAATTTTTTTAGATTGATATCTATATTTTTTAATTCTAAATCAAGATTACTTTTAAAGTAAATAATAACCCCATTTATTTTTAAAGCCGAAACCGATATTTCATTCAATATATTTATTTTTGCTACTGCGCGGGCTGTTATTAAATCAAAATATTCTTTCTTTTTGACAGAATATTCTTCCATTCTTTGGTGAATTGCTTTTATATTTTTTAATTCTAATAACTCGATCAACTCATTTAAAAATTTTACTCTTTTATTTAAACTATCTACTAATACTATTTCTAGATGTGGAAAAAATATTTTTAATACTATTCCTGGAAAACCAGCTCCACTTCCAACATCACAAATGGTTTTGATATCATTTAAATTTATTATTTTTACAATAGTTAAGCTGTCATAAAAATGTTTTAAATATACTTCCTTTTCTTCAACAATATTTGTTAAATTAATTTTTTTATTTTCTTGTATTAAAAATTTAAAATAACTATCTAATTTGTTAATTTGCTCTTGATTAATAATTATCCCCAATTTTTTTACTTCTTCTATAAATTCATTTTGTTTCATTATAATACTTCCTTAAATATACAGTTAAAATCGAAATATCTGATGGGTTAACACCACTGATACGTCTTGCTTGCCCCAAAGAAATTGGCCTTATTTTTTTTAATTTTTCACGGGCTTCACTAGCAAGATTTATAATTTTTTCATAATTAATATCGTTAGGAATAAGCTTTATCTCATCTTTCAACATCTTTTCAGCCTCTTTATTTGTTTTATTTATATATCCTTCATATTTAATATATATTTCTACTTGTTCTAATATTTCTTTATTTTCTTCTTCAATTAAATTTAAATAATCCAAAATCTTTATTTCTGGTCTCTTTAAATAATTGTATAAATTTGTTTGATTTATTTTAATTGTTTTTAATTTTTCTATGATCTCACTAATTTTCTTTTCTTTATTTAATAAAACAGTATATTGCTCTTCTATTATTAAACCATATTTATATCCATACTTTCTTAATCTCAAATCAGCATTATCATGTCTTAAAAGCAATCTATATTCTGCTCTAGATGTTAATAAACGGTATGGTTCAGAAGTCCCTTTTGTTATTAAATCATCTATTAGAACCCCAATATATGCTTCATTTCTTTTTAGTATAAATGGTTCTTCTTTTTTTAATTTTAATGTAACATTAATTCCTGCCATTAATCCTTGACAAGCCGCTTCTTCATAACCACTAGTTCCATTTATTTGACCAGCAGTAAATAAATTTTCAACAACTTTTGTTTCTAAAGAAGGCTTTAATTGATTTGGATATATAGCATCGTATTCTATAGCATAAGCATATTTTAATATCTCCGCTTTTTCTAAACCAGGTAAACTATGTATCATCTTTTCTTGAATTTCTTTTGGCATACTGGTAGAAAATCCCTGTAAATATATATCATTATAAAAACGACTTTCTGGCTCTAAAAATAATTGGTGACGTTCTTTATCGCTAAATCTTGTTATCTTGTCTTCAATTGATGGGCAATACCTTGGACCTACTCCTTTAATATCTTTTAATCCCCCATACATACTGGAAAGATGAATATTATTTCTGATAATTTCGTGTGTTTCTTTAGTTGTATATATTAAATAGCAAGGTTCTTGATCTTCTATTTTATAATTTGGTTTAATATCATGACTAAAAGACAATAACTCTTCATCGCCTTTTTCTATTTGTGCTTTACTAAAATCAATAGTTTCTCTCTTTATTCTTGCTGGGGTTCCTGTTTTTAATCTTAATATTTCTAATCCGGCTTTTTTTAAATTTTCACTTAAATATAAAGATGGCTTTTCACCTCCAGGACCACTTTGAGTTCTTTCTGATCCTATCATTATAGAACTATTTAAAAAGGTTCCTGTCGTTAAAACAACTGCTTCTGAATATATTTCTGATGAGTCTTTCAAAATGACTCCTCTTACTTTTTGGTTTTCTATAATTAAATCTTCTACCATATCTTCTTTTATTGTTAAATTTTTAACTGATTTTAAAAACTTTAGCATTTCTTTTGAATATACAATTTTATCTGTTTGAGAACGCAATGATCTAACAGCTGGTCCTTTTCCTCTATTTAACATTTTCATTTGAATTTGAGCTTTATCTGCAATAATTCCCATTATTCCCCCTAAAGCATCAATTTCACGAACAACAATTCCTTTTGCACTACCTCCAATTGAAGGATTACAAGGCATTGTTCCTAATAAATTTAAATTACCCGTTATTAATAAAGTAGAATGATTTAATTTTGCGCAAGCATATGCTGCTTCACATCCTGCGTGTCCACCACCAACTACAATTACATCATATTTCATCTACTTCACCTTCTTTAAACTTTCTTAATTATATAATATTTTTTCAAAATAAAAAAGGCATTAGCCTTTTATTCTATAACATTAATTTTTCTAGTAACTATTTTTTTATTTCCAGAAGAATCACTGACCGAATATTCAACAAAATAAGTTCCTAAAACACTAATGTTAATATTTTCAATGATAATAATTTTATCAGAAATATCTCCATCAATATTATCCGTTGCTGTGGCTCCTAATTCAACATATGAAGTGTTTTGAATTAAATCTATTTCAGAATCTCCTATTAAATTTAAGGTTGGTTTTTCTTGATCTTTAATTCCTAAATTTTTAATTACATAAGGATCCAAAAACGTTCCATTTCCACCACCAACTAAAACATTGTTTTTTAAATTAACGACTGGTCTAATATTAGACTCGTTTAAGACAGAAACAACTTCTAATTTATCTAAGTTAAATTTCCATATCAAAGTACTATTATCTTTAATCATTAAAAAATAATCATAATTTTTAGTTAAATAATTTTGATTAGAACAATTAGATATGTTTATACAATTTAAATCTAAACTAGCATTTAAGTATTCATATCCACTTAATAAACCAACTTTTATATTATTTATATTAAATATTTCCGCATTTTTCAATGCTGATTTTGTTTGATTTAATTGATATGCTACCGCAGAATTTGAAAAGTTTTCTTCATTTATTGTTATAAATTTTTTGTTTTCATCAGAAATATTATTATCAAACCAAGTTTGTAAATATAGTTTTAAATCAGAATCATTAAAATTATTATTTATTGTGCTATTAAATGGTTGAAATTCTATTTTACCATTATTTATTAAAACGGTTCCTTGTTTTTTACCTTCAAATACCAATTTAATTGATTTATCTAAATTAATTTTAACAATTCTATAATAATTATCATTAATAATAAGATAATTATTAGGATTACTACCCTTATAATAACTAACTTGATTGTTATTATTATCTAATTCTTGATATAAACCTTCTCCATTAACAACTATTCCTTGTTCTAATTTATCAACTAATAATTCAGGCACATAGCAATCGACATCTTCATAGCATATATTTAGTGATAAGTCATTTTGTTTTGTGATTACTATTTTTTTAGTCAAGGCTATTTGCTCATCAGTTCTAGGATCAATTAATTTTCCCTTGATTATTTTATTAGAAACTAAATCATTTAAAGTTATAATATAATAACCATTCAAATCTAACTCTTCTTCTATATTATTATTATCAGAAATATATAATTTTGTACTGTTTAAAACAGAAGTAATTAAAGTTTTATAACTATTTTCTTTTCCCTTTTTAATAATAGAAAAAGTACCAATAACTCCAATAATTAAAAGGATATTTAAAATAATAATAACTGCTAATACTTCAACTAAAGTAAATCCCTTTTTTTTCATTTTTTTCACCTTTATTCTTTATTTAATAATAACTTTATAAAGAACAATAGTCAATAAAAAACCTGTTAGTATGTTCTAACAGGCACAATTAATTGAATTAAATCTTCTTTATTTTCCTCTTGAATAATAAATTGTTTAATTTCACTAACAAATTTAATTATAATTGTTTTATTTTCAAAACTTTTTAATGCTTCTAACATATATTTAGCATTAAATGATATTTTTAAATTCTTATTAGTTATGTTTTCTATTAATAGTCTTTCTTCAACTTTTCCAATTTGAATTGTTTCACAAGTAGTTATTAATTCATTATTATTTATTTCTAATTGAATAATATTTTTTTCTGAATCACTTAATAAAGAAGTACGATCAATTAAATTATATAAATCGTCTAAATTTGCTTTTATTTCAATCGGTGTTTCAGTAGGTATTAATGAATTAACATTAGGAAAAGTTCCTACTAAAAGTTTAGATTGAAATATAATATTATCAAATTTAAATATTATTTTATTATTAAAAACATGCGTTTCTATTTCTTTCTTTGTATCTATTATTTTAACAAGTTCTAATAAAGAATTTTTAGGGAAAACAAAATCATATATTTCACTTAATTTACTATTTAATTTAACTGTTTTTTTAGATAAACGATAAGAATCAGTGGCAGTAATTTCTATTTTTTCTTTTTCTAATTTAAAATTAATACCAGTTAAAATTGGTCTTGATTCTTGTAAAGAAGTAGAAAAAGCTACTTGATTTACAATGTTTTCTATTGTTTTTGCATCTAATAAGATTGGATCTTTATTAAATTCAAAATTATATATAGGAAAATCTTCATAATTCATACCATTTAAAGTATATTCAGAAGATTCTGTAGTTAAAAGAATTTTTTGCCCATCTGTTTCTAAATTAATTAATTCATTAGGTATTTTTCTAATTATTTCTAAAATATATTTACCTGGAATTATTATTTTTCCTTCTTCTAAAATAGATTCTATTTTATCTTTAGGTAATAAAGTATTAATAATAATATTTTCATCACTTGCTTCTAAAATTAAACCTTTTTTAGTTAAATCAAATTTTATTCCACTTAAAACAGGAATTATATTTTTTGTAGATATAGCTTTAGAAACATAATTTAATTGATTTAGTAATATATTTTTTTTAATAATAAATTTCATTTAAATTTCTCCTTTTTATATTTTATTTTATAAAAATTTTTATTATTATTACTGTTTTTTATGTTGACAACTCTTTTTTATAATATAATATATACATTCATTATATCATAATCTTGTTGATAATAATGTTATTTAATTTGTTTAATTAATTTATCAATGACTATTTTTAATTCTTTATTTATTTTTAATTCTTTTTCGATTTTGTCACAGGCATGAATTATTGTAGAATGATTTTTTCCTCCAAATTCCATTCCTATTTTTATGTATGAATCATCTGTTAATTGTCTACATAAATACATTGCAACTTGTCTTGGAAAAATTATGTTTCCATTTCTTTTTGCTGATTTCAAATCATCTAAACGAACTTTATAATATTCAGCTACTATTTTTTGAATTCTATTTAAATCATTTTTTGAAGAAATAGATTTATTTATATATTCCTTTAATGCTTCAATAGCAACCTCTAAATTAATTTCTTTAACATTAAACATCGTAGCATAAGCATATAATCTAGTTAAAGCTCCTTCTAATTGTCTAATATCAGCTTGAAAATTATTAGATATATATTCTAAAACCTCATTTTTTAAAGGTTTAGCCATATCTTTATTACAAATTTTCTTTTTTAAAATATCCATTCTCAATTCATAATCAGGAGGATAAATATTAACTTTTAAACCCCAATTAAATCTAGTAATTAAACGATCTTCTAATAGTTTTAAATCATCAGGAGAACGATCAGAAGAAATAATTATTTGTTTACTATCATCATATAATTCATTGAAAGTATGAAAAAACTCTTGTTGTGAAGCGGGAGCACCACTTAATAGTTGTATATCATCTATAATTAAGACATCTATATTTCTATATTTATCTTTAAAAAAATCAATATAATCATAATTAGTACCATTTGCATCTCTTTTAGTTAAATTTAAAAAATCAGAAACAAATTTTTCACTCGTTACATATAAAACCTTTTTATTTGAATTTTTAACAATATAATTTCCAACAGCATGCATTAAATGAGTTTTACCTAAGCCACTATTCCCATAAATAAATAAGGGATTATAAGCTTTGCCAGGATTTTCTGCTACTGAAACGGCTGCTGCTTGTGCAAAAAAGTTACTTTCTCCTACAATAAAGGTATCAAAAGTATAGTTAGGATTTAAATTTGCTTGGATAGGATCATTAAATGGAACACCAATATTTAAGTTCTCATTATTTTTCTTTTTTAAAGTTAATTCCTCTTCTAAAATAAATTCAAAATCGAAATTAGTTCCCGTTACTTCATTAAAACTTTCTTTAATTAATTCTAAATAATTATCAATTAAATGTTTTTTATGAACATGCATTGGAACTATTATTTTAGCTTTTCCATTAGATAAATCATATAATTTTGTTCCTTTAAACCAAGTTTCAAAAGGAAGAGAAGTTATTTTGCTTCTAACATTGTTTAAAAATAGTGTCCAGATATTTTCTTTTTCCATAACTACACCTTCTTTAATTTGTATTACTATTTTAACTTATTTTTTAAATAAATAAAACAAAAAATATAAAAAACATAGTTATGAACATAGTTATGAACAATAAAAAGACTAAATTATAATGTTTTTGAAAGTTATCAACAAAATTTATATAATTAAAATAAAAATGAACATAATATAAACATATAATTGTTCACAACTTTAATTGACATTTAAGCCTGCTTTTCTTATAATGTTAATGAACGTGGGAGGTGTAATATGAAAAGAACGTTTCAACCTAATAATAGTAAGGCTAAAAAAAATCACGGTTTTTTTGCAAGAAAAAATGGTGAAGGAAATATTTTAAATACAAGAAGAACAAAAGGCAGAAAAGTATTGTCTAAATAAATCCACTATAAAGAGTGGCTTTTTTTAAAATGAAGGTGATGAAATGAAAAAAAAGAATATAATTAGAAAAACAGAAGAATTTTCAAAAATAATTAATAGTCATCATCGTCAAAATAGTAAATATTTTAATATATATTATCAATTAAAATTAGAAAATGAAAACAGATATGGAATAAGCATTCCCAAAAAAACAAGTAATGCTGTCAATAGAAACAAAATTAAAAGAAGAATTAAATCTATTATTGATAATAACATCGAAAATAAAAACCAATATGACTATGTAATAATAGCAAAAAAAGAAATTTTAAATGCAGATTATCAAGAAATAGAAATAAATCTTGTTAAAATGATCAATAAAATAGAAGGAGAAGAGCAATGAAAAAAAAGATTTTACTACTCGCATTAATTCTCTTTGTTTTAACTGGATGTACGACATATTTAAAAGATGAAGAAAAAAATCTCATTAAATATGATCAAACAGGGCAAAATCTTCCAGAAAACATAATTTGTAAACCCACAAATAAAGATATATTAAAAATTTATAAGGAAAATAAAGTAAATCTAAAAAAATTAGAAGAATGTAAAGAATTTAATATTACTTCTGGTGGTTATGAAGGTTTATGGAATAGTATTTTTGTTAAACCGTTGGCATGGGCTATCTTAAAAGTAGGTAATATTGTTAAAAATTATGGTTTATCATTAATTATAGTAGCTTTTTTAATTAGATTGTTATTATATCCATTAACTAAAGGAACAACACAACAAGCTGGAAAAATGAAAAGTGCTAAACCAGAAATTGATTTAATTGAAAAAAAATATAAAGGAAAAACAACTCAAGAAGAAATGATGAAAAAAAGTCAAGAAACAATGGTTGTTTATAAAAAATATGGTATTAACCCTTTATCAAGTTGTTTGTTTGCATTTTTACAATTACCTTTATTATTTGCTTTTCTAGAAGCTATAAATAGGGTTCCAGCCATATTTGAAGAATCTTTTTTAGGATTGCAATTAGGTACAACGCCTTTAACTGCAATCATAGATAAAGGTCAAATCTATTACTTAATAGTAATAGCAGTATTAGCAGTAGTTACTGTTCTATCAGTAAAAGCTAATCAAACATCAATGGGTGATGAAACAACTAAACAAATGAATGTTATGAACAAATTTTTATATATATTTATTCCAGTAATGTCATTAAGCATGTCAACAGCATTATCTTTATATTGGATTGCATCGAGTTTATTCACAATTTTTCAAGCAATAATTGTAAAAAGGAGTGGTAAAAATGAAGTTAAGAGAATATGAAGCTAAAACAAAAGAAGATGCATTACTAAAGGCTGAAAAAGATTACGGATTAACTGAAAAAGATTTGTTTTATAAGGAAACAGAAGAAGAGAGTGGAATTTTTAAAACAAAAAAAATAAAATTGGAAGTTATTTCAAAAGAAGAAATCATCGAATATTGTAAAAATTTAATTCAAGAAATTACTGAAAAAATGGGTATTGATGTAAAATGTGAAGTGAAAAACAATGACGATTATCTTAAATTCAGTTTATATTCAGACAACAATTCTGTTTTAATAGGTAAGGGCGGCAGAACAATTGAAAGTCTACAAATAATATTAAGAAGTTCTTTATCAAACCAATTGGGATTTAGAGTTAATGTTAGTGTAGACGTTGAGGATTATAAAGAAAAACAATCTCAAAGAATAGAATATTTAGCTAGAAAAATTGCTAACGAGGTAAAAGCTACAGGAAACGAAACAAAATTTGATGCAATGAACTCATATGAGAGAAGAATTGTACACGAAGAAGTTTCAAAAATAGAAGGAGTTACTACAGTTAGTGAAGGGGAAGAGCCAAACAGATATATTGTCATAAAATGTGAAAAATAAAAAAGAAAGAATTATTTAATTCTTTCTTTTTATGTGTTAAAATTATAAAAAGGGTGATAAGAATGAAAATAGGAGTTACTTCAGATCATAGAGGTTTTAAGAAAAAAACAAAAATAATTAAGTATTTAAAAAGCAAAAAATATGAAGTTGTTGATTATGGAACTAATAGCACTGAAAATGTTGATTATGTAGATTTTGCTTTTAAACTAGGTGAGGGATTAAATAATAAAGAAATAGATTTTGGTATTGCTTTATGTAGTAATGGCATCGGTATGTCTATTGCTTGTAATAAAGTAAAAAATATAAGATGTGCAAAAGTAAATAATGAGAGAGAAGCAAAAGAAGCTAGGGAAGATAATGATATTAATGCTATAGCTTTATCATCTCAATTATATATGTTTGAAATAAAAGATATTATTTCACAAACATTAAAAACAAAATTTAAATCTTATGAAAGATATAAAAGAAGAATCGAAAAATTAAAAGAATATGAGGCGAAAAATGCAAATTAAAGGGCTTTTATATTTGCTGATTGTACCAATAGTAACTTTTGCTGTTCTAGGTTTAAATATAGATTTTATCTTTAAAAAAAATAAAAGATTAGAAATAGTTTTGTTTAATTTAATTTTGGTTATTTCTTTATCTTACTTAGTGGTTAATTTCTTTTTTGATTTTTATTCTAACAATATAATTTTTTATTAAAAGAGGTGTGATGATGATTTTTGACGTAAATCAAATAATATTTATTGTATTAGGGACTTTTATTATGTCTTGTTTATTAGTTCCTTTTATAAAAAAAATTGCTTTTTGGATTGGAGCGATAGCTAAACCGAATGATCGATCTGTTCATAAAAAAAACATGCCTCAATTAGGAGGACTAGCAATATTTTTAAGTTTTTTGATTGGTTATATGTTTTTTTCTAAGCAATTACCAGAAATGAATTCCATATTAATTGGTAGTTTTCTTTTAATTTTGACAGGAATTGTAGATGATATTAATCCTATTAAAGCTAGATATAAGCTTATAGTTCAAATTTTATCATCCGCTATAGTTGTTTTTTATGGGGGATTATTATTAAGTTCTGTTAGTTTTTTTGGAATATATTTACATTTTGGTATGTTTTCTTATCCAATTACTATATTTTTTATAGTTGGGATGATAAATATAATTAATTTAATTGATGGGTTAGATGGATTAGCCGCTGGTATAAGTTCAATATATTTTCTAACCGTTGGTATTATAGCTTTTATTGTAGGAAAAGCAGCAGGATTAGATGTTTTCCTAACGTTTGTAATGTTAGGATCTACTTTGGGCTTTTTGGTTCATAATTTTTATCCAGCTAAAATTTTTATGGGCGATACAGGATCTATGTTTTTAGGATTTATCATATCTATTATTGCGTTACTAGGCTTTAAGAATGTAACTCTAACTTCATTCTTAGTTCCAATTTTTATTTTAGGGCTTCCTATTTTAGATACATTTTTGGCAATAGTGAGAAGAGTAAAAAAGAAACAATCAATTGCTATTGCTGATAAGGAACATTTGCATCATAGATTACTTAAACTTAACTTTTCACATAAAAACACTGTATTAATAATGTATTTAATAACTTTTTTATTGTCTCTAGCATCAATAATTTATGTTTTAAAAGATTTTAATTTAGGAATAATAATATATTCTTCAATATTTATTGTTATATTAATATCATATTTCTTAATAAAAATTTTTAAAAAATAATGTAGTAGAAGGAGAAAAAATGTTACAGTTCATTGTTCTTGATGATAACATTCAATTTCATTCTAAAATAAAGAATGTAATAAATAAAAAGATGTTTTTAAATTCAATTGAATATGAAATTTTATTATTTGAAAAAGAAAATCAAGATTTCAAAAAAATAATTGATAACAAGAATCCTAAAATTTATATTTTGGATATTGAATTACAAAATAATTCAGGAATAGAAATTGCAAAAAATATAAGAAAAAAAGATTATAAAAGTGCAATTATTTTTTTGACAGCTCATTATGAATTGGCAGTAAAAACATATCAATCAAAGCTTTTGATTTTTGATTTTATATCGAAATTTGATGATTATGAAACAGAATTAAATCAAGCAATAGATATTGCATTAAATAATTTGAATAAAGTTAATAAAATGGAATTTCTTGATAAAAAGCAAAAGATAAGTTTAGAACCATATGATATATTATCCATTTGTTATGATAGTTACATAAAAAAAACAACAATTAAAACAAACAGTAAAAATAATATTTTAAACGGAAAACAAATAAACTTTTTACCAAATAATATTTTTATAAAAACCAACCAAAATAGTTATGTAAATTATAAAAGAATTGAAAAAATTGATTATCAAGAGAAAAAGATTATCTTTGATAATGGAGAAATATTTAATGATATATCTGAAAAAGGAATAAAAGCTTTAAAAGATAATGAAAAACTTTAATTTAATTTTTTCTTCACTAACTATTGGTTTTATATTTATATATTACTATTCACAAATTTTATTGAACGATAGAAATAAAAAGCAGATTTTACTAATTTCAATTTTATTTTTAATCGTTTCCCCTTTATTATTTTTAAATTTTAAAGATTTGTCTAGATTCTTTTTAATTTATATATTTTTCATTTTAGTTATAAAAACAATTTGTAGACTAAAAACTTCAACAATACTATCATATATATTTTTATTATCAATAATTTATTTCATTTCGGAAACCATATTTATTATTACATCAGCCTTAGTTTTGAATTTAAATAATAAAACAACACAATTATTTTTAAATGATAATTGTTTGACATATATAACTATCTTTTTTATTAGTTATGCTATATATTCTTTTAAATTTATTCAAATATATATTAAAAAAACATTATTTTTAATTGAAAAAGATAAATATTGCTTAATTTTTTCTTTTTTAATTCTCTTTATTATAATTTTATTTAAAAGGAACTATTTTATTTATGGCTTTTCAAGTGAATACATTTTTAATATTTGTTTAGCATTTTTATTTTTAATTATTTTTTCATATATATTAATGGAAAAAACTAAATTACAAAAAATATCAAAAGAATATGATTTTTTAATAAATTGTTTGGAAAAATATGAAAAAGAAATATATAAAAAGAGAATAGTAATGCACGAGTTTAAAAATCAAATTATTACAATTAAGGGAATGGTATATAAAAATAATAATAAATTAAATAAATATTTAAATACAATAATTGAAGAAATAAAGTATGAAGATTTTAGTAAAATATTGAATATTAAAATTTTAAAAGATTTAGGATGGCAAGGATTAATTAGTTATAAATTAGGTGCGGCAGAAAGCAAAAAAATCGAGCCAATTGTTAATATAAAGAAGGAAACAAAGCAAAAAATAGAAAACGAATTAAATTCCAAGCAAAAACGTGATTTATTAAAATTAATAGGCATATATTTGGATAATGCAATTGAAGCTGTCGAAAAAACAACAAAGAAATTATTGGAAATAAGTATAGAAATTAAAAAAGGGGAAATAGAATTAAAAATAAGTAATTCTTTTTCAAAGAAACAAAAGAAAACAAATGAAAACGGGAGAGGCTATGGATTGATTCTAGCTGAAAGGTTATTGAAAAATAATAACTTTATAAAAGAAACAACAGAAGTTGACAAAACATATATAAAAATAATAAATATAAAATTAAAAAGTTAAATACGATTTAACTTTTTTTGTTATTTAAGATAAATATTTTTAAATTTCAGAAAAACAAAAATATAAATAAATTATGTTTTAGAATTGAATGAGAAAGAGGTGAAACAAGTGATTGGCAAAGTTAAATGGTTCAATGATTTAAAAGGTTATGGATTCATTAATATCATTGGTGATGAAGAAGAAGACATTTTTGTTCATTATACAAATATTATTGAAAAAGGTTTTAAATCATTAACAGAAATTGATTTTGTAACTTTTGATTTAAAAAGAACAGAAAAAGGGTTACAAGCTTTAAATGTTAAAAAAAGAATTACATATTTGTAATTCTTTTCTATATTAAAATATTAAAAAATGATATAATAAAATTATAAAGGAGGAATAAAAATGAAATTTGATATTAGAGGAGAAAAACTTGTTATTACCAATGCAATAAAAGAATATATTGAAGAAAAAGTAAAAAAAATACAAAAATATTTATCAAAAGCAGATGAAATAACGGCAAGAGTTGTTGTCTCTGTAAAGGGCAAAGATCAAAAAGTAGAGGTTACTATTCCAACTAAAAATTTAACATTAAGAGCGGAAGAAAAAAATAATGATTTATATTCTGCTATTGACTTAGTAGTTGAAAAATTAGAGAGACAAATTATAAAAAATAAAACTAAAATACTAAGTAAAAATATTAAAGGTAAAGTTAGTGAATTCTTTTTAAATGACATCGATTCAGACGAAGACGAAGATGAAATAATTGTTAAAAGAAAACAATTAGATACCAAACCAATGAGTGAAGAAGAAGCGATTTTACAAATGAATATGATAGGTCATGATTTCTTTATATTTAAAGATGATAAAACATTTGAAATAAATGTCTTATATAGAAGAAAAGATGGAAATTACGGCTTGATAGAAACCAAGTAACATAAAAAGAAATAATTTTATTATTTCTTTTTTTATGATACAATATTAAGTAACTTGAGAGGAAGATGAAGATGAATTTATTTAAAAAAATGTTTAATCATGAATATAGAGAAATGCAAAAATTTAATGAAATCGCTAAAAAAATAGATGCTTTAGATGAAGAAATGCAAAAATTAACAGATTATGAGTTAAAAAGCAAAACTACATATTTTAAAGAAAAATTAAAAAATGGAG
>CAYWQQ010000015.1:0-14947 GCA_964461005.1 uncultured Muribaculaceae bacterium | reverse complement strand
TGTAAATCCTCTTTTTTTCATCTCAGCACCTACTTTATTCTATTTTTATTATATCCAAACTCCAAAGCCAACACCTAACATACCTAAAAATAAACCAATTGTCCAAAACAATTTTACTATATCTTGTTCTTGCCAACCAATCTTTTCAAAATGATGATGTAATGGAGTCATTAAAAAAACTTTTTTTCCTGTTAACATCATTGAAACATTTTGAATAATAACGGTCAATGTTTCAACTACAAAAACTCCTGATACTACTATTAATGTTAATTCATGATGAGTTAATATACCAATAGTTGCTAGGGTAGCTCCTAAAGATAAGGAACCTGTATCACCCATAATAATACGAGCTGGATGAGTATTATATAATAAAAAGCCCATCAAAGATCCTACTAAGACAAAACATATAATAGCTATTTCTTGATAACCAAGAACCCAAGTTGAACCCCATGTAATTAATCCAAAAGTTAAAAAAGCTATAACAGATAAACCACCTGATAAACCATCTAAACCATCAGTAATATTTGTTGCATTTGAAAAACCTACTAAAACAAATAGAATAAAAAACGGATAAAACCAACCTAAATTAATTGTAATGTTTAATGTGTAAAAAGAAACAATATTGTTGCCACCAGTTTTTATATAAATAATATAAAAAACAATAGCAATTAAAATTTGTGCTATTAATTTTTGAATAGTTGTTAAACCTTCATTGTGACCCTTTTTAATACTCAAAAAATCATCAACAAAGCCTAATAAACCATAGCTTAAAAAAACAAAAACAACAATTAGTAAGTTATAACTAAAATCTAATTTACCAGTAATAATTAATATTAAAAAAGTTAATAACGTTGAAGTTATAAATATTAATCCACCCATGGTAGGGACTCCATTTTTTTTATTATGTGCTTTTGCTAAAAAAGAACTTACATTTTGTCTGGCTTTTAATTTTTTCAATGTAGGAACTAATATTAATCCAATTATAGCTGACAAAGTAAAACCAATCATCAATGCTAAAATAGATTTTGTCAAAATTAACATATTATCACTCTCTTCTTTTTATATTATATCATTATTATTCTAATATTTTGCTATTTAAATTTAAATTTATTTCCTTAATATCTGTAATTTTTGTTCCAGGATTAATATCTTGCATAGTAACATAACCACTTCCTATGAAATTGCATTTTATTTTCAATAAATCACAATAAACGGCAACATCTTTTCTTGACCAATTACTTAAATTTACTAATTCTAAATCATTATAATTTGTAACAATAAATACTCTGTCGGTTTGATTTAATTTTGCGCCTGCTTTTGGATATTGATTAACAATAATGTCGCCATTACCAATTATTGTTTGTGGAGATAAAATAGTAATAGCAGATATTTTATTATTAATTATATTGGGCATTTCATAAACTTCATTTTGTTTTTCTTTTTCAAATGCTATTGAATATATATTTAGATACTTAGCTATATTTGTCACAATTTGCTTAGTCGGCTGTGCTAAAAATGTTGAAGGTGCTACTAAAGGTCTTTTTCCAACAATATAAAAAACAATTTGAGGATCATCTTTTGGAAATATACCTACAAATGATTTAATAACTTGATAACGACTATTTGTATATCTTCCAGTTTTTTCATCTACATATTGAGCAGTCCCTGTTTTGCCAATTAAATCAAAATTTTCGATTTTAAATATTTGACCTGTTGATTGCCCAGAAGGTTCATATACTACTCGATACATAAGTTCTTTCACATAATCCACTGTTTTTTGACTAGCTACAGTACCGACAACTTTTGTCTCAGATTGAAATAGTACCTTTTTTGTTTTAGAATCAACTATTTTATCAACTAAATATGGTCTAACCATTTTTCCGTTATTTGAAATAGCTGTTAACGCTTGAATCATTTGAATTGGAGTTATAGTAATTCCTTGTCCAAATGCTGCATTCGCCACTTCAGTGCGATAACGAAAACTGATTTTACCAGAAGCCTCATTAGCTAAAGTAATTCCTGTTTTACTTCCAAAACCTAAACTTTTAAAATAGGTTAACAATTGATCACGATTAATAAATTTATTTACTATATTTGAAACTCCAACATTAGATGAATACAAGAAGCCTTGATCATAAGTAATTGTTCCCCAATCTTTATTATCATATTCATTAATAACAGAGTTATCAATTTCTATACTTCCTGATTTGAATGTGTCTTGTCCTTGATATGTACCTGCTTCTAATGCTGCCATATATGTAAAGGTTTTCATTGTTGAACCTGGTTCAATTGCATATGATACTAATGGATTTAAATAACTTTTAATATTAACAACATTAGGATCAAAAGAAGGCGTTGAAGCTATACCTAAAATTGCTCCTGTTTTAGCATCTGCTACAACTCCTAATAACCATTCTGTTTTATATTGCTCACTAGCTTCTTTGATAGCTTGTTCAACAAACATTTGAATATTTTCATCAATTGTTAAATAGATATCATTACCATCAATAGCTTCTTTTCTAATTTCTGGTGTATTAGGAATTTGATAACCATTCAAATCTTGTTGATATTCTAAATAGCCATCTTTACCAGATAAATTTTTATTATAAAACGATTCTAAACCTAATTCCCCCACCATTCCTTTATTATCATATTTACGAACATAACCTAAAATATATGATAAAAAATCTCCATTTGGATAATATCTCTTGGAACTTTTAATATAATCAAGGCCTTTTAATCCCAATGCATCTATTTTTTCTTTTTCTATTTCAGTTAATCCTCTTTTTATTTCCACTTGATAAAGTTTTTCTTGCATTAAAAGTTTATATAGTTTAGATTCTTCCATGCTTAAAAGAGGCGCTAAAGCTTTAGCAGTTCCTTCTTTATCAACAACATGGCGAATAGTATTTTCATCACTTCTTTTTTCCGAAAGATAAGCTATTAATGTATAAGAATTAACGTTTTGTGCTAAAGGGTCTCCATCTACTGTATAAATATTTCCTCTTTCAGCAATTAAATTGGTCTTGACAGTATTACGATTATTAGCAAATTTTTTTAAATCAATACCATCTATTTTTTCAAACAAACACAATCTTCCTAATTGAGCAATAACAACCACAAAAAAAAGAAAAGGTATAATAAAAAAGATTTTATTTGCTTTTAATCTTTTTATCATTGCCTTTTCTTGTTTCATAAGCACACCTCTTAATTGTCTAATACTATTATACTATGACTATTATATGCTAATCCTACCTCTTTTGCAACTGCTTGAATATTTGTAAAAGATTGTAACTCATTTACTTTCATGGTTAAACTTTCATTCTTGTTTTCTTCTATTCTGACTTGTTTATGTAATCTTTCTACTTCAATATTACTTTTAGAAATCATAGCTTTGCCAAAAACATTAGAAACAGGTAAAAGTACTAACAATAAAACCCATAATTTCATCATTAATTTTTCAATTCTAAAAAATTTAATTTGCTTTTTTGTTCTCATTGTTCTCACTCTTTCTCTCTAATTTTTTCAGCAACTCTTAATTTTGCTGATCGACTACGATTATTTTCTTCTATTTCTTTTAAACTTGGTTTATATTTACCGATTAATTTTAATACAGGTAAATATTGCTCAGGAATATTTGGTAATCCTTTTACAACTTCAGCAATTTCACTTAATTCTTTAAATACTTTTTTACATATTTTATCTTCTAAAGAATGAAAAGTAATCACTGCTATTCTGCCACCAATTTCTAATCTAGATATTGCATCTCGTAATGCTTTTTCAAGTATATCTAACTCATGATTAACTTCAATTCTAATTGCTTGAAAAACTTTTTGAGCTGGATGACTTTCTCTTTTATATTTTTGAGGTACACTTAATTTAATTATTTCAACTAATTCTAATGTTCTAGCTATTGGTTTGTTTTTTCTAAACATAACAATATTTCTTGCTATTGATTTTGCATATTTCTCTTCACCATATTCAAGAAAAATTCTTATCAATTCTTTTTCATCATAATTATTAACAACATCATATGCTGTTAATTCATCTTCTTGATTCATTCTCATATCTAACTTAGCGTCGCTATGATAAGAAAAACCTCTAGAGCCTTCATCCAATTGCGGACTAGAAACTCCTAAATCAAACATAATTCCAGCTACTTTAGCAATTTTTAAATTATCTAATTCTTTATTTAAATTACTAAAGTTACTATGAACAATTTGAAATGGTTTTTTTAATTTATCTAATTCCTTTTGACTATATCGAATCGCTTGTTTATCCTGATCGAAGGCGATTAATAACCCCTTATCAATTCTTTTCAAGACTTCCCAACTATGACCAGCATAACCAAGCGTTGCATCGATATATATCTTATTAGGATCAATATTTAAACTATTAATTGTTTCTTCTAATAAAACACTTTTATGCATCATGTTCTCCATTAAATAAATTTTCAGCTATATCAGATAAATTATTTTCGTTATCCTTAAAGAAAGTATTAAATCTTTCTTTTGCCCAAATTTCTAAGCGGTCATTTACGCCGATAATAACACATTCTTTGGTTAAATCGGCGTATTCCGCCAATGGAGAGGTAACGTTAATTCGACCTTGACGATCAAATTCACATTCAGTAGCACCTGATAAAAAGAAACGCATGAAGATTCGGGCATCTTTTTTTGTAAATGGTAGAACTTTTAATTTTGACACTAAACTATCCCATTCTTTTTTTGAATACACAAATAAGCAGCCATCTAATCCTTTAGTAACTACGAACTTGTCGCCCAATTCATATCGAAATTTGAATGGTATAATTAATCGACCTTTTTCATCAATGTTGTGTCTGTATTCACCCATGAACATAAGATCACCCCCACTTTTTACCATTATTTGCCACTGTCTACCACTATAGTAAACTATTTTTAATGTTTTGTCTAGTCTTTTCCATAAAAAATATAATAAATTGACAAAAAAAAAGATGTCTTACGACATCCTTAAAATAATGATAACTGATTCGTTTCAGGAAGCTTATTAAGAATTTCCATTCTCTTCATCTTATCAATTAATGTTCCAGATATTTTACATCTTCTTTGTAAATCTTCAATACTTAAAAATGAAGCTTTTTTTCTTTCTTCAACAATTTTTTGAGCACATATGCCACCCAAACCATCTAAAGATGAAAAAGGTGGAATTAAAGTCTTATCATCTTTAATAACAAAATGATTTGAATCAGATTGTAACAAATCTATTTCACCAATTTTAAAGCCACGTGCATACAATTCTAAAGTTGAATATAAAACATCTAGTATAGCTTCTTCTTTATTAGTTTTTTCATAACCCTTATTATTTAATTCTATTATTTTAGCTTTTACAACTGTATATCCTTTAATCATAGTTTCAATATCAAAATCATGACAGCGAACACTCAAATATGCTGCATAATAACATAATGGTTGATGAACTTTAAACCAAGCCACTCTACAAGCCATCATTACATACGCTACAGCATGTGCTTTCGGAAACATGTATTTTATTTTTGCACAAGATTCAATATACCATTCGGGAATGTTGGCAGCTTTCATCTTTGGTACAAATTCTTCTTGCCATTTTACTTTATCTTGAGATGCTTTACCTTTACGGACAAACTCCATTAATTTAAAGGCTTCTTTTGGTTCCATGCCATGATAAGACAAATAAACCATAATATCATCACGACAACCAATAACATCACTAAAACTACAAATTTTCTTTTTAATTAAGTCTTGAGCATTACCTCTCCACACATCAGTTCCATGTGATAAACCAGATATTTTAACTAATTCCGCGAAAGTTGCTGGTCTTGTTTCTAAAAGTAAATCCATTACAAATCTTGTTCCAAATTCTGGAACACCATATGTCCCTACTTCAGACATAATTTCTTCGGGAGTTACTCCTAATGCTTTAGTACTTGAAAACAAGCTAATTGTTTCTGCATCATCAAAAGGTATTGTTAAAATATCTATGCCACTTAAATCCTGTAATTTTTTTAAAACAGTAGGATCATCATGACCTAATATGTCTAACTTTAATAAATCGTTTTCCATCGGATGATAATCAAAATGAGTTGTATACCAATTTGATGAAATATCATCAGCCGGATATTGATATGGAGTAAAATCTAAAACATCCATATAATTTGGAACAACAATAATTCCACCCGGATGCTGACCAGTTGTTCTCTTTACTCCAGTACAACCAAGAGCTAATCTTTCTTGCTCAACAAATTTTAAATTCAAATTATGTTCTTCCATATAGCCTTTTACAAAACCCAAAGCTGTTTTATCGGCAACAGTACCTATTGTTCCAGCACGAAAAACATAATCTTTACCAAACACTTCTCTTACATAATCATGAGCTTTTGATTGATAATCACCAGAAAAATTTAAATCTATATCTGGAACTTTATCTGCGTCAAATCCTAAAAATGTTGCAAATGGCATATCTTGGCCTTCTTTTTTAAACATAGTTCCACAACTACATCTCTTATTAGGCAAATCAAATCCACTTGCATATTTAGATCCCAGTAAAACTCCATCTTCTTCGAATAAACTCTTTTTACATTTAGGACAAACATAATGTGCTGATAGAGGATTTACTTCTGTAATGCCCATAAAATGAGCTACTAAAGAAGAACCCACAGAACCTCTACTTCCTACTAAATAACCATCATCATTTGATTTTTTAACTAACATTTGAGCAATTAAATATATTACATCAAAACCACCATTAATTATTCCGTGTAATTCTTTTTCAATTCTTTCCTCAATTATTTTAGGTAAAGGTTCACCATAGATAGAATGAACTTTTTCATATGTCAAATCACAAACAATTTTATCTGAATTTTCCATCTTTGGAGATAAAGGTTTCTTACTATTTTTAATAATAATCACATCTTCAATTTCATCAGCAATTTTTATTGTATTTTCAACAACGATTTCTAATGCCTTGTTCTTATCTAAAAAACTAAATTCTTCCAACATTTCATCAGTTGTTAAAAAATGTTGACTAGGAATGCTTTTTATTTCGCTCCTTGCTAAAGGGTGTCTACCACCACCAGGAACTTTTTGATTTACAATGATTTCTCTATATATTTTATCTTCTAAATCTAATTGATGAACATCTCCCGTTGCTACCACCGGCTTCTTATTTTTATCTGCTAACTCAATAATTTTTGTAATATGATTTTTCAAATCTTCACTACTAGCAAAATCTTTTGTCTGTAACAAGTATTCAGCTTGTCTTAAAGGTTGAACTTCAATATAATCATAAAAACTGATTATATTATTTAATTCCTCATCACTTTTGCTTTTAGATAAAACAAAAACCTCACCATTAGTACAACTACTTCCAATTAATAAACCTTCACGATTTTTTTCAATTTCACTCTTTAAAATTCTCGGTGTTTTATAAAAATATTTTGTGTTTGATAAAGAAACTAACTTAAAAAGATTTTTTAATCCTATTTGATTTTTAGCCAACAAATTAATATGATATGTTCTTCCAAATTTATAAATTTCATCTTTAGAAATTAATTTTTCCATATCCGAAATTTTTTCATAATTTAATGAATCTAATTTTTTAATCATCTTATCAAAAATTAATGCAGTCGCTTCAGCATCATAATCAGCGCGATGATGAGATTCCTCATCAAAAGGAATTTCATATCTCTTAACTAAAGCTGACAAACTATGCCTGAACACATTGGGTTCAAGCGCCCTACTTAATTCTAAAGTATCAATTACAGTATTATCTAAAGGTGGAAAATTATATTTATAATAAGCACTTTCTAAGAAAGATATATCAAATTTAGCATTATGAGCTATTAAAGGTAATTTACCTATCCATTTTTTAAAATCAGTAATTACTTCTTTTTCATTTCTCTTATCTTTTAAATCTTGATTAGTAATACCCGTTACTTCAGTAATAGCACTTACTAATTTTTTGCCAGGATTAATTAATTCTTGAAATCTATCTATTATTTCTCCATTTAATAATTTTACTGCTCCAACTTCAATAATTGAATCCCCAGAAGTAGCATTAAAACCAGTTGTTTCAAAGTCGAAAACAACATAAGTGGTATCTTTTAAATAATCATCTGTTTCTCTTAAAACGATATCAATTTTATCCTCAATCATATTTAACTCAACACCATAAATAATTTTAATATCTTTAGTCTTTAAATATGCTTCTGGAAAAGCTTGACAACAATTGTGATCAGTAATTGCAATAGCTTTGTGACCATATTCTTTTGAACGATTAATTAAATCTAGAACATTAACAACACTATCCATTTGACTCATATGAGTATGAGTATGCAATTCTACCCTTTTGATAGGAGCTGTATCTGTTTTTTTAATTTGTGGATTGGGAATAATTTCTAAATCTGTAATGTTAAAAACAAAATCTTTCATATATTTATCTTCGCGAACACTGCCTTTAATCTTTACCCATAATCCTACTTTTAATTTTTCTTGAAGTTTTTCATATTCAACAATATTTCTAGTAAAATATTTAGCATTTACACTATCATTCTTATCATTTAATTTTAACAAAATTATTTTAAAATCTTTACCTGTAATTTCTTTAAATTCAGCAGAAAAGATATAGCCAGATATAACAACATTGTCTTCGTTAATTAATAAATCATTTATGGGCGTTATTCTTTTTGTTTTAATTTCATTACCAATTAAAAGTGGATTGTCTATTTTAATTTTTGTGTTAGATTTAACAGTTGTTTCTTGTTTTATTTCTTCTTTTAATAATTTGTTTTCGTTTTCATTTATATAAGTATTAACTTTAATATTAAATCCATAATCAAAAAATAGTTTTTCTATTTTTTCTTTAACACTATTTATTTTTTTATCTTCAATTTTGTTTAAGACACTTATTTGTAAAATTTCATCATTAAAAGTATATTCTATGTTGCCATAAATCTTGTCTAATTTAATTTCTTTAAAAATTAAATTTAAATAATCAGTAAGTTTTTCATAGTTGTTATTTAGATAATTAATAGTTATAGCTACTTCTTTTAAATCTGAAAAAGTATTAATAATTCTTTCTTTAAATTCTACTAATAAATTTACATCTAAAACTTCTTTTAAAGTAATAAAAAAATGCCAAGTTTTTTTGTTTTTATCGACTAAAAGTTTATCTATTTTTCCACCCATAAAAAAAGAATAGGTTTTTTCATCTAATTCAATTTTTTCTAATAAAACTTTTAATTTTTCATTCATCTTGACACCTCATTATCTGCTTTTTATTCTCTTTTCTTATTATAACATTTTTTAATAAAAAAGAAAGTAAACTTTCTCTTTATTTTTTTCTTTGGAATCTTTTGCCAAAGACTTCACCTAGTGTTCCATTTAAATATAGAATCAAGAAATATATCCCAAAACTAATAACTCCATAAACTGCTAAAATTGGTATTTGTATTAAGCGAGCTGTTAAATTTGTGGGAATAAAAATTTTTAATATTTGAATAATTATGATAAATATTGCCGTTGAATATAATGAAGTAAAAATTTTGTTTTTTGTAGCTGTATAATCAAAACAATATTTTTTATGCAATATTTTTAAGGCTATAAATAAAGATAAAGAATATCCCGTTATTGTAGCGATAGAAGCTCCATAATAAGGTTCAAAGCCAATTGAGTTAAATAGCAACATGAACGGAATATCTAATACCACATTTAGTAATAAACCAGCTCCAACACTAATTAAAACTAATTTATATTTGCTTAATCCTTGTAATGAATTCATAACAATATTATATATACCGTTGAAAAATCCAGTGAAAACAAAAACTTTAAAAACTAAAGGACCATAGTGACTTTGTCCATAAAACAATGTCCAAACTGGTTCAACCAACAAGCTTAAAAAGATAGTGATTGGTAAAGATATAAAAATTACAAATTGTAAAGAACGATTAAATTTATTATTCACATCATCCATATTTTTATTTGTATATGACTTAACTATATTAGGTATCAACGAAACAATTACACCTGATGAAATTGTTAAAACTATCATATTTAATTTTTCACCCCAAGTAGTATAAACACTTAAGATTGATTCTACTGATTTTAAATCATATTTTAAAATATCTAATAGCGTTCTTGATACTAAAATCATATCGACATTTGTATATAAATTATAAGCCGCATTGATAATTATAAAAGGCACTGAATAAGATAAAATCTTTTTTAATATAATTTTTGTAGAAGCCACCTTTTCAGTTTCATCATAATTTATTTCTTCTTGAGATTTAACTTTTTTTACTTTTCTTTGTAAATAAAATAATGCTACCAAGCCTCCCACAAACGATCCAAAAACTGCAACACCAATGGCATTTGTCAAACCTAAATTAAAAACTTTTAAACATAAAAAAGCCCCTAACAATATAACAGCAATTCTGACAATTTGTTCAATAATTTGGCTTGTTGTTCTGGGTTGAATATATCTATGACCTTGTAAAAAGCCTTTTGTAATACTAAGATGAGGAACAACTAAAACTGATAAAGAGACAATTCTAATTACAAAGGCAATGTCATTTAAAACTTGTGGTGTTCCTGCATTACCAATAATTATTTTGGCAAAACTAGGTGCAAAAATAAATAAAATTAGAAATGATAAAATTGAAAAGATTAAAATGCTTTTTTTAGACACTTCATATGCTTTATCAGCTGATTTGTATCTCCCTAAAGCAGTATATTCACTCACTATTTTTGCAACTGCAAAAGGAAACCCTGCACTTGATATTGATAAAAATAAAGCATAAATATTATATGCATAACCATATAATGCTCCTCCATTTTCACCAACTAAAGCATGAAAAGGAATTACATATAAAAGCCCTAATATTTTCACAAAAAAAATGCCGAAAGTAGCAATAAAAGCGCCTTCCATAAATGTACTTCTTTTCATATTTTCTCCTTAAAAGTGATTGTTTTTATATTTTTTAAAATAATTTATTTTTCTTAATAATAAATAAAATTTTCTTTTTAAATTTTTATCTTGATCATATTGTAAAGGATTAGAAACTTTTTTTTCTTTAATTAACTTAAATATTTCTTTTTTGAATTCTTCATCTTTTACATATTTTTTAATAATCTGTTTTGGTACAAAAGATAAAACATATTTATCTTTTAATAAAACAAATTTTTTATTTTGATTATGATAAATATCATCAATGAAATGTTTAACTAAATTATGTCCTAATGGTGTTAAATAGTAACTACCTCGACCATGGCGAGGATTTATTTCTAATATTTTATATTTATTATCTCTTATATCATATTTTATATCAGCTATAGCAAAACCTGTATATTTTATTTTTTCCAAAAATGTTTTTAAATTATTTACAACTTCCTCTGAACCAGGAAAATTATTATAACCATTAACAATAACAGTACTATTACCAATAGCTGTTTTAGTATGTTCTTGTAATGCTACTTTTGCAAAAGAAGCTACTTGAGCTTTCCCTTTAGTAGACATATATAAAACACACTCATATAAGTAAGTATCATCACCAGGTATAAATTCTTGAACTATTAATTTACCTTTATAACCAGATTCTTTTATCTTACGAATAGAATCTTTATATTCAAATTCATCGTTTACTTTATAAACTTTTCTTTGATCATTAAAATCTAATTCATGATATGCTACGCCATCACTAGGTTTAATTATAATAGGATATTTGAAGTCACATTTTTCATTTTTTCTAGAATTGCAGTCATAAATTAATGTTTGAGGAAAATCTAATTCTCTATTTTTATATTTTTCATAAAAAACTTCTTTTAATAAAAAACTTTGAACAATACTTTTTGTTGGATAATTAAAATCATAATATTTAGACAAGTAACGACGATTATTTATTAACATGGTTACATAATGATCGTTGGTTGCAATTAACAAAATTTTTTCTGCTTTTTGAGAAGCATAATCTATTAATGTTTTTCTAAAGATTAAATCACTTTCATATAAATTATCATAACAAAAAACATTGCAAATATTACTATAATCAGTAAAAGCCATAGGAGTTTGACCAATTAATTGAGCTTTCTTATGAAATAGTTCATGATAACAACGAGCCATATAATAAGAATTTATATCTGTTCCTAAAATTAATACTTCCATGTCTTCCTCCTATTTTGTTTTTACTATTTCATTATTTTCATAATATACTCTAGGTAATAACGGTGATAACATTGCTAACGCTTCATATACAGTTATTTCTGCATGATTAGTTAAATCCACTAATCTGATTTTATCTCCAAATAATGTAACCATATCTCCTACTTTTACTTTTTCATCAACTTCAACAAAAGTCATATTCATACAAATTGTACCAATGGTTTTATATTTATTACTATTTATTAAAACATTTACCCCAGTACTTTTTTTGAAAAAGCCATCAGCATAACCAATTGGTAATATAGCTATAATCTTTTCTTGATCAATAACTGGTCCTGGATAATAACCTAAAGATTCTCCAGGAAAAACTTTTTTTATTGAGATAACTTCAGTATGTAATGATAACAATGGTTTTAAAGAAAAATTAATATTATGAGATTCAACAATGTTGTTTTTCTTTTTATATAAAACTTGGTATAAACCTCTCAATTTTCCACGAAAAGAGTTAATCTTTGGTGGATAAAAAACATAACCATACATAATCATACCTAATCTAATTCCATTAGAAAATGATAATTTGTTATGAAAAAAACCACTTGTACTCTTATCAAGATGAATTATCTTGATTTTATTTAAATCAATTAAACTTGTTAATTCTAAAAACTTTTTAACTTGATTCTGATATAAAGTATCTAAAATACCGTTTGATGCAAAATGAGTGAAAATTCCTTCTAACTCAATATTCTTTTTATTAATTAATTTATCAAATACTAATTTAATTTCAGATTTATCTTTAAATCCTAAGCGATTCATTCCACTATCTATCTTTAAATGAACTTTTAAAAAGTGTTTAGTTTTAATTAATTGATTAAAATAATCAATATCTGAAACTATAATCGTAATATTATTTTTAGAACAAATTTCTAGTTCTTCAATATGAACTGGTTCTAAACATAAAATAGGTACGTCTTTATAATCTTCTCTAATAAGCATCGCTTCATCTAAAGAAGATACAGCTAAATAATTTATACCATTTACTAACATAGTTTTAATTATGTAATTGCCATGTCCATAACAATTACTTTTTACTACACCAAAATAATATTGATAATTAGAATTACTAATTATCTGATTAAGATTATTCTTTAAATTATCTAAATTAACTTGCGCATATGTCTTTCGATACATATAATCATCTCTTTTCTAATATTTTCTAGTTCGACTTGTCCAGCTATTTGCTGAACCTGTTCCAGCTGGAAAATTAATTAAAGATTTAGGATCAACTGTACGAGATACAAAAGTAGAATAAGTTGTATAATCAATACCTCTTCTACCTGTGGCAATGGATAGATGCAAATGATTTCCAGTTGACAAGCCTGTTGATCCCATAGTTGCTAATACTGTATTTTTACTAACAATATCTCCAACTCTAACATTTATAGAACCACTCTTTAAATGTAAATACACAGAAGTATAATACTTGTTATTTACTAAATGATGAATGTATATATAATTACCCATGGTTGAATGGTTATATCCTATCGCTGCTACTTTTCCTGCTGCAGTAGAATAAACTTGTTTATTACCACCCAAATCAAGGCCATCATGAAATTTATAAGTTCCTGAAACCGGATGACTTCTCCAACCATAATATGATGTAACCCAGCCTGTTTCTAGTGGCCTCCAAAAAGATGTGTCTAAAGGTAATCGAGCACAAGTACTAATATCATCATTATCTTTACAGCCAGCATCAGTATACATTTTTAAAATCTTTTGAGATTCTTTTATTTCTTCTTCCACAGACATGTTAAACTCATATAAATCAGATTTTTTACTACCTAAAACTGCTAAATTAGAATTTAATTCTGTGATCTTAGATTTTGATGTTTTTTCAGCATTTGTCAATTGTTGCTTTTTAATATTATTTTGATTGATCATTTCATTCATTTCTACAGTAACTTTTTTATTGTGTTCTAATAATTGTTCAGATACAGCTAAACGATAAATAAAATCAGTCATTGATTGAGCTCCAGCAATATATTCATAATAAAAATTATCACTACTAGTCATTTGTAAAAATGAAATTAAGTTTTTAGCTTCCATATCTTTGTCTGATATTTTTACATTTAATTCTGCTATTTCTTTTTCTGTTTGAGCATATTCATTTTGAATTTGTTGTATTTCTGATCTTAATCTTACAATGTTATTTCGAGCACTGTTAATTTGAGATTCAGTATATTTAATTTGTTGAGTTAAATTATTGTTTTCATCTAATAAATTTTGTAACTCTTTTTTTAAATCTAAAACTGTCTTAGCCTCAGCTTGAAAAGAAGGAACAAATATTGTTACTAATAAAATAAATACAAAACCAATTCTTAAAAGTCTCTTCATATTATCCTTCCTTTCTCTATTTATATAATTGTAACGGATTAAAGACTGTTCCTCCACGATGTGGCATTCCCATAAATGCTCCAAAATGGAGATGGGTACCACTTGAACGTCCTGTACTTCCCATTAAAGATATGATTTGGCCTTTTCTTACAGATTGCCCTACTTTAGCATATAATAAAGAATTGTGTGCATATAAAGTATATAAGTTATCGGCATGAGAGATAACAATATAATTACCATAAGTGCCATGCCATCCAGAAGTTACAACAACTCCATCTGCTACAGCATAAATTGGAGAACCGTGTCCTGGACCTGATATATCTATTCCTTCATGCAATGCTCTTTCTCTTGTCACAGGATTAACACGATAACCAAATCCGGAAAA
>CAYWQQ010000014.1:0-14979 GCA_964461005.1 uncultured Muribaculaceae bacterium | reverse complement strand
AGCGGATATTCCTACTTTGTTCAGAATATAACATCAAGAGTGATCTATATTTAAATCTTTTAATGAGTTTTCACCAACCACTCATATCTCTAATAAAATCATTAAATATCGTCTCTATCTTCTGTTTTAATTTAAATCAATTTGTTCTATATCATCAACCATTTCTAATTGAGCTTCGATGATATTTCGTAATTTCTTTTTAAATAAACTAACATTCCTTTGTAATTTCATAGCTTCATATTCAGCTTTTTCAGCTCTTAATAAAGCATCTCCAACAATACGATTAGCATTATTTCTGGCATCAGAAACAATCATTTCACTCTCTTGCTTAGCGATTCTTCTGATTTGTTCACCACTATCTTGAGCAGCTGAAATGGTCTTATTCATAGTTAATTCTAAAGCACGATAACGATTAATTTGTTCAGTTAATATTTCTTTTTCTTTTTCAATATCAGTTATTTTCTCACGACTATTTTTTAATTCTTTAATCATTTTATCGAATTGAATAATAACATCATCTAAAAAAGCATTAACCTCTTTAGGATCATAACCATGGACTTTCATACTAAATTTTTCCATCATATCACCTCTGATGTCATTTATTTATTAAAAATCTAATTCTATATCACTATTATCATGAAGTTTTTCTTTATCTTCATTATCTGACATTTTTCCTTGAACAGAAATATTCTTTGGAGTACATAAAAAAATCCCCCCACCGATCTTTTGTAACTCACCACCAATAGCATAAACTGTACCACTTAAAAAGTCAACAATTCTTTTAGCTTGATCAGTAGTTACTCTTTTTAGATTTACAACTACTGTATGTCTATTTTTTAAGTGATCTGCTATTTGTTGTGATTCAGAATATGCACGTGGCTCTAATAAAATTAGTTTTGAACCTTCGCCACCATCTTTCATAGCTTCTTCTAAAGATAAATTATAATGTTCATCGTCAGAAGGTATTAAATCTTCATCACTATGATTAAAAATTTTTTTTAAATTGAATCCCATATTATTTCCTCCATATTATATAATTAATTTTAACATATTATTAGTAAAAGATAAATAATTATCTTTTAAATTTATTAGATAAGTATTTTTCTAAATCTTGAAGAGAAATTTTTTCTTGTAGCATCGTATCACGATCTCTAACTGTTACCACACCACTATTAATTGTTTCGTCATCAATTGTTATAGCATAAGGAGTTCCAATAGCGTCATTACGGCGATATCTTTTACCAATACTTCCTGCTTCATCATAAGTTACAGAAAATATTTTTGATAAAGATTGGTACAATTCTAGTGCTTTTTCAGCATGAACTTTTTTTATTAATGGTAATATTGCTGCTTTATATGGAGCTAGAGCAGGACTAAATTTCATTATTTCTCTTGTTTCTCCATTTTCTAATTGTTCTTCATAATAGGCATCACATAGTATAGATAATATAATACGATCAACTCCATATGTAGATTCAATAACATATGGAATGAATTTTTCATTGGTTTCTGCATCTAAATATTCTTGACTTTTTTTAGAATAATTTGTGTGATTAGTTAAATCAAAATTAGTTCGATTATGTGTACCATTGATTTCTCCCCAACCAAAAGGAAATAAATATTCAATATCAACAGCAGCTTTAGCATAATGTGCTAATTTTTCATGATCTCTAAACCTTAATTTATCACCATTTATTCCTAAACTTTTAATAAATTCTAAACCATTTTTCTTAAATTCTTCATAATATTTTTCATCTGTACCATTTTTGCAAAAAAATTGATATTCCATTTGCTCAAATTCAATTGTCCTAAATGTGAAGTTACCAGGTGTAACTTCGTTACGAAAAACTTTACCAATTTGACCAATTCCAAAAGGAATTTTTGCACGCATTGTTCTTTGAATATTTAAAAAATTCACATATTCTCCTTGAGCTGTTTCAGGTCTCAAATAAATAATACTACTTTTGTCTTCAGTTACACCACGATTTGTTTTAAACATCAAATTAAATTGACGAATATTAGTAAAATCACTAGCTTGACAATTAGGACACTTAACATGATTAGTTTTTATATATTCTTCCATCTCTGCTTCTGTCATTTTATCAGCACTAACTGTACCTTTACTAGCTTCATTAATTAAATTATCAGCACGATAACGCATTTTACATTTTTTACAATCCATTAGTGGATCTTCAAAAGAACTGACATGTCCACTCGCTTCCCAAACTTTTGGATTCATTAAAATAGCAGCATCAACACCATACGAATTAATTCTTTCTTGAACAAAGAATTGCCACCATAATCTTTTTAAATTGTTTTTAATTTCAATACCTAAAGGACCATAATCCCAAGTATTCGCTAAACCACCATATATTTCGCTACCTGGAAAAATAAATCCTAATTGTTTGCAAATATTTACTATTTTTTCAAGTTCAAATTCTTTCATAACGACCTCCACTATTTATTATACATTACTTAGTTATTTTCTTCAAAAATTCTTTGCTTTTTAAATATAATCCTGTATGTTTATCATAAAATTGATCAATAAACTGATTAATTTCATTGATAACTTGAGAACTAATATCTAATTTACTAATTTTTTCAATATCAACATAATATAACATTCTTAATATTTTTATTGTATTAGGATTAACGATATATTCGTTTTTATAACAATTTTTACAAATAAAACCATATTTTTCTGCACTAACAGTCACAATTTCTTTTGTATTTCCACAAATAGCACATTCATCTAAAATAGGATTTACACCTAAATATGGTAATACTTTTAATTCTAATATATTTGTAATAATAATTTCATTAAAGCCTTCATTTATCTTTAAAAAAGCTTTAACAAAATCATCATATACTAATTCTCTCTCTTCAGAATTAGTTTGTTTTATAACTTGACTTACTAATTCACAAAGAAAAGATAAATAACTTATTTTCATTAAGTCTAAGCGAATATTTCTCAAAGTGTCTATAGCATCAACTTCAATTAAAGTAGATAAACCATCTTCTTTATAATATAAATGGAATTTTCCATAAATAAATTTAGAAGCTAAATTAGCAAACTTACTTTTAGGTTTTCTAGCTCCTTTGGCAATAACACCAATAATACCATGCTCTTTGGTAATAATATTTATTATTTTTGAAGATTCGCTATAATCTTTTTCTTGAAAAACAATACCTTCAACTTTTTCTATTTTCATTTTTTACCTTCTTTGTCATTTGATTCCATATTCAGTTAAACAAGATTCTTTATCTCTCCAATCTTTGACAGTCTTAACAAATAAATTCAAAAATACTTTTTTTCCTAAATATATTTCTAAATCATGTCTTGCTCTCATACCTATTTCTTTAATCATCAAGCCATTATGACCAACAATAATTTTTTTTATATTTTCTTTATCTACAATGATATCCACATCAATAATCATCACATCTTTTTTGATTTCAATGTTTTGAAGGAAGCACGCTGTAGAATGAGGTACTTCTTCTTTGGTCAATTCAAAAACTTTTTCTCTAACAAATTCTGTAATCATAAATTCATCAGATTGATTAGTAATTTGATTATCCTCATAATACTTGATTGAATCTTTCATATATTTTTTTAGTACTGAAATTAGATAATCAATATCTTTTTGTTTTAAAGAAGAAACAGGTATAATTTCTTCAAATTGATATGTTTTTGAATAATCAGTAATTATTTCTAAAACTTTATCTTTATTTATTTTATCAACTTTATTTAAAATTAAAATAATTGGTTTATTACTTGCTTTTAATTTTTCTATTACAAATAAATCTCCTTTACCTAAAGATGCTGTTACATCTACTAAAAACAAAACTAAATCAGCATCTTCTAAAGAAAATAATGCTTGACGATTTAAATACTTTCCTAAATTATTAATTGGTTTGTGAATTCCAGGAGTATCAATAAAAATCATTTGATAGCCATCTTCATTATATACACCTTGAATATTATTTCTTGTCGTTTGGGGTTTGTTAGAAACAATAGATATTTTTGTTCCTAATATACCATTTAATAAAGTTGATTTCCCAACGTTGGGTCTTCCTACTAATGCAATAAATCCTGATTTCATTTTAAATTCTCCTTTTCAAAAGGTAAAACAATTAAATCAGAATATTTAACTTCTATTACTTTATTTTCAATATTATAAAGTTTAATGACTAAATGAGAGTCACATAATTCTGATATAGTTTGACGGCATAAGTGGCATGGATAAGCATGTTTTTTATTATTAACTAAAACATGTAATTCATCAAAATCCGCAGTACGATATCCGGCTCCAATTGCACTATTTAAAGCATTTCTTTCAGCACAAATTGTTCCACCATAGGAAGCGTTTTCCACATTAACTCCAAAGAAGTATTTGTTATCTTTAGTTTTCACTATAGCAGCTACTGGAAAATTAGAATAAGGTGCATATGCTTTATCTAATAATTTTTTTAAGGCATTATACATTTATTTTCCTCCTAACATTTCTATAATATATGGAACAAAAACAATTAATCCTATTATTAATGACATAATCGTAAGTAAGAAAGCTGCTGCTGAGCCTGTATCTTTAGCTATCTTAGCAAATTTATTTTGTTCAGGAGATATTTTATCAACAATAGCTTCAATAGCCGTATTTATTAATTCTATGCCTAATAACAGACCAGAAGCAAACATAACATATATCCACTCTGTTAAAGTTATTCTAAAGAAAAAGCCTAATATTAAAGTTATAAAGAAAGAAGCTATTAACAATGTAAAACTTTGTTCATTTTTAACAGCATATCCTAATCCATATAAACTATATTTAATACTATTAATAAATCTCTTGATTCCCATTTTCTTTTTAGGCTCTTGTAATTTTGAATTCATTTAAAATATCCTCCTGTTTTTTAAACATAATTTTTTCTGATTCTTTTGTTTGATGATCATATTGTAAAAGATGTAAAAAGCCGTGTATAAGTAAAAAAATCAATTCCCTTTGTAAAGTATGACCATATTTTTTAGATTGTTTTTTAGCTTGTGTTACAGATATATATATTTCACCTAATAAATTACATTCTTTGTTTAAATATGTTTGATCGTCTAGGAAAGCAAATGTAATAACATCTGTAGGTTTATTTATTTTTCGATATTTTTTGTTAATTTGTTTTATCTTATGATTATTTACAAAGATAACACTAAATATTGGAGCGATTACTTTTTCTTTTTTAATAGCGTAGTCTAATATTTCTTTCATCAATTCTAAATCTTTTATTTTAAATAATGTTTTATTTATAAAATCTATATTATTCATATAGCACCGTAAAAATACCAAAATCCCATAAAAACCAGGTGATAAATGCTAATAAAAATAAAATAATTAAATTATAAAACCAATTCTTTTTGAACACATTGGGAATAATTTTATAAATGTTTTTGAAGATTAGAAAGATAATATATCCCAATATTCCACCAAATACATTTAAAATAATATCATCAACATCAAAAATTCTTCCCATTACTAACCTTTGAGATAATTCTATTGTAAAAGAAGATATTAAAGTTAAAAAGAAAATAATATATAATTTAGCTTTTCCTAAATAGTATGATAAAAACAAACCAAATGGTACAAATAACAATATATTACCAACAGTATTTTTTATAAAAGAAGAGCTGCCAATTTGATAGCGAAATATTTCTTTAAAAGGAATCAAATTATAAGTTTCATTAGGACCTACAACTACTTCTTGGGCACTAATTATATAAAATAATACTAATATATAAATCATAAAAACAAGGTTTAATATTTCTTTATAAAAAACGATTTTTTCTTTATTTAAAAAAAGATAAGTGATTCTAATTGATGATAAAGAAACAGTAAAAATTAATAACATAGGAATCATTTTATTTAATAATTCAATTATTTCCATCCTTATCATAATTACACCTCTGTTCCTTATATATTATATCATATATTTAAATATAAAAGAAAAATTAAGTATTATTTATTACTTAATTTTTCTTTTATTATTATACTTAATTGACTCATATCTGTTTTACCTTTTAATATGGGTGAAACTTCTTTGATTAATAATCCCATTTGTGAAGGATTATCTAAACCTAATTTTTTTATAGCTTCATCTATAATAGCATTTACCTCTTCTGTTGTTAATTGAGTTGGTAAATAATCATTTAAAATTTCTATTTCAGATTTTGTTTTTGAAATTAAGTCTTGACGGTTGCCTTTTTCAAATTCTACGATTGATTCTTTTCTCATTTTAATTTGTTTGCAAACAATTAGTGAAATATCATCATCGTTTAAATCTACTCTTTTATTAATTTTTTCTAATTGAATAGCACCTTTTAGCATTCTTAACACTTCAACTATATCCTTATTTCCACTTTTCATAGCTTCTATTATAGCTATATTGATTTTTTCAAACATTAAACATTGACTCCTTCATTTAAATTTAAATAAACTTGTTCATAATCATTACAACGAACCAAATTATCGTTTACTGGCATGAAAGTATCATTACCTCTACCTGCTATAACGACAACATCACCTGGTTTGGCCATATTAATGGCCTTTTTAATGGCCTTTTTTCTATCTATAAGGCGGCGATAATTCTTAGTCGTTACTTTATCTAACATTTGATCAATAATGTCGTTAGGGTCTTCTTTTCTTGGATCATCAGTTGTAAAAATTACATAATCAGAATATTTAGTTACGACTAATCCCATATCTGGTCTTTTTATGGTATCTCTACCACCAGCAGAGCCAGTTACTGTAATAACTTTATTATCTGTTAAAATGTTTGCATATTCTAATATGTTTTTCAGGGCATTAGCTGTATGAGCATAATCAATTAGAACTTTAAATTTATTATTATAGTTAATGATATTAGCTCTGCCTAGAATAGGCTTTAATTCGGCTATTTTTAAAATGATATCTGGAATTTTATAATTATATAAATTTAATGTTGCAATAGCTGCTAAAAGATTATATACATTATATTTGCCTGATAAAGGACTTTTAACTATATATTCTTTGTTTTTATAAACTAGTGTAAATTTTAATTCATATTTACCAACCACTATATCTTTAGCTGCAAAATCTGCTGTTTTATCAATGCCATATGTAATCACTTTACCAGTTGAATTATTAACGAACAATTCGGCATTTTCATCATCTTGATTGATAATACAAAAGCCTTCAGGTTTAACCATTGAAAATAGTTTTAATTTACAATCACGATAATCATCATATGATTTATGATTATTAATATGATCTTTAGTTAGATTGGTAAAAATAGCTGTATCAATTTTTAAATTATCTATTCTTTTTGTTAATAATCTTTCTGAAGAAACTTCCATAGTTACATATTTACATTTGTTCTTATAAAATTCATTTAGACTATAAAATAATTCGGTAGGAATTGGCGTTGTTAAATAAGTATCTTTCTTATAACCATCACAATAAATACCGTTAGTACCAATATATCCAGCTTTTGAAAATTTATTTAGTAATTGATTGATAATACTAATTAAAGTTGTTTTTCCATCTGTTCCCGTTGCACAGATAATTTTCATTTTTTGATCAACATGGTCATAAAATGAAGAAAGAACTTCAATCATCGCTTTATTTGTATCGGGAACTTTTACTACAGGTACTTTAACATCTAAATCTTTTTCAGATAAAATTGCTACCGCACCATTTTCAATGACTTCATTAGCAAAGTCATGACCATCAAAAGTCAAACCTTTAATACAACAAAACAAATAATTTTCGTTCTTTATTTTAGAATTATCTTCAACAGAAGAAATTAATACATCGTAATCACAAGGAATTAAATCTTTTAACTTCTTCATAAATCCTCCTAATAATCGCGATTACCTTTTTTATGAGCATTTTTGATTGCTTCTTTTATAGCTGCTCTTCTTTCAACACCTGGTTTTTGAAAATGTTCTCTCTTTTTAAATTCAGAAGGGACACCACTTCTAGCTACTTTTTGTTTAAACTTTCTTAAAGCGCCATCCATATTACCATTTACTAATACTCTAGTCATCTTATATCCCTCCTTTCTTTTTGACAAAATAATTATATCATCTGCCTTAAAAGTCTGCAAGTCTTTGTTTAACATTTATATAGAACTAATTATTTTTAATACTGATTTATCTTTATCCTTTACTTCTAACATGATGTCAATGTCTTGAGGAATTCCATCAATAAATTTTTTAAACAAATCAATATCAATTGTTTCTGAATGACTTCCTTTGTTTTTATTGTAAGCTTGTTGAGAATAATGAATTTTTTGTTGCCCATCTTTTTGCTTCCAACTATATCTAACTTTATTAATCCAATAAGCATCATCTTTATTATCAAAATTGTTTAAAAAATTATGAAGATTATCATACACGATAGGAATATTTAAAATTTCACTAATATGCATAACATCATTAATATCATATGATTTATCATCATTTTCTATGGCGATTCTTTTTTTGATAGAAATTGGTAGTTTTTTAAAATTGCTAATAAATCTTTTTATTGATTGTTCTTTATCATTGTAAATACCACCAATATGTAAAATCAATTTTGATTTACTATCAACTTCTAACAAATCTAAAAACAGAGAATGATATATTAATTCTGCAATACTATTACTAATTACTTCTGGTTTTGTAGAATTAATAATTGTATATTGACCAGGATGCATGGAAACTCTAATTTTATATTTTTTAATTTTTATAGCTAGAAGCTTTAATTGTTTTTTAAATACTTTTGGCCAATCAATAATAGTTAATGCTTTATTACCAAAAGGAATAATATCAGATGAAATTCTAAATAAAAATATTTTATTATTATAATTATAATCTAATACCTTGTCTAAAACATTTAAATTATGCTCAATAATTTCATATAAATTTTGATAATTTAAATTCTTCAAACGACATGTTCGATATTTTTCAGCTATTCCTAAAGTAAGACAAGCATATCCTATATTTCTCACTGTTATCACCAACTATATTTTATCTTAAATAATAGTAAAAAGAAAGAGCAAGCTCTTTCTTTAAAATGGACACAATTGATTAAAGCGAAAGCGTCGAATGGTACTTCCAAATGCTCTACCTAAATCATAAACAATTTTTATACCATGAGCTATTGCATTAATAAACGTACCAGAAATTGTTCCTCCATTTATCATTAATAATTCTTGTTCTGTTAACGTTCTCATTTTTTTCCTCCTTATTTTTTACATTTGTTTGGATTTGAATAGCCATCAAAAAAACCAATAGTGAAAGTTATTACTCCTCCTAAAATTAGCCAGAAACCAAATCCAAAACCACCAGATATTTTAGTTAGTTCTTGTTCTGTTAATGTTCTCATGTTAAAACTCCTTTCTTAAGATTTAAGTCAATAACTTTGTCAAAAAGATTCTTATTAGTAAAATGATGAGTAATTACTATAAAAGTTTTATTTCGATAATATGAAAATATATTCTCTAAAATAATCTTTTCCAAATCATTATCAACCTCACTCATACTCTCATCTAAAATAATAATTTTACTGTTTTTTAATAATGCTCTTGCCATAATAATTCTTTGTCTTTCTCCTCCACTTAAATTTAAACCGTTTTCTTCCAATAGCATGTGTTCATCAATTTGATGTTTGCTTATTATTTGATCAATTTCTATCAATTTAAATAAATCCTTTACTTCTTGTTCAGAAACATTGCGTTCCATAACAATATTATTGTATAAAGAATCAGTAAATAACGTTTCGTTTTGAGAAACATAAGAGATGGCTTGATTAATTTCTTGATATGAATAGTTTTCAATCTTATTATTAGATATATAGATATTACCTTTTTTTATATCTAATTGTTTCATAATTAATTTCATTAACGTTGATTTGCCAGTTCCACTTTTGCCTGTTAATAATACTTTCTCTCCACTATTTATTTTTAAATTAAAATTAGAAAAAGTTTTTGTTATATCATTATATGAATATTCTAAATTTTTAACTATAATATTAGCATTTTGAATTTTTGATGCCACCTTTCCTTCTTCCTTAATTTGAAAGAAATCAGTAATTCTTAATATTGCGTTACTAGAAGATTTTAATAGTGGTTCTATTTCGAAAATGTTTTTCATAGGATCAATAAAAAAATTAAAAAAGAAAATATAAACAACTAAATCTCCTATTAAAATTGTTTTTTGTAAAATTAGTAATCCTCCAAAATATATTAATGTTAATGTCCCAAAAGAAGTAATTAACTCCTTAAAAATATTAGCAAAAAAATATTTCTTAGAAAAAGAATAGTTATCATTTAAAAATTCTTGATAAGTGTTAATATTTTTTATAAACATTTTTTGTTCAACACCTAAGTTTTTAATTGTATCTATACCACTAATTGTTTCATATAATAAAGAGGAGACTTTTGCATTATTCTCTTGGTTTTTTATAATTGCTAACTTGATTGTTTTATTAAATATTAGAACAATTATTATATATAAAAGTAATATTAGTGTTGTGATTAAAAATAAGGTTTGATTTATATTAATCATAAATATAATTGAACCAACAATTAAAACAAAATCAATTAATATTATGCTAGCAATCTTATTAATAAATTCTTTGACATATGTCAAGTCATTAATGCGAGCAATAATGTCACCAGATGTTCTAGTATGAAAGTATTGAAAAGGAAGTAAAAATAAATGTTTTAAAGTTTTACTAATCAAGTCAAAATCTATCTTTTTATCTATATATATTAATAATCTGTTTTTCAAATAATTAAACATGGTTTTAATAAAAATTACAATAGCAAAAAATATTCCTAGATAAGTAAAATTATATAAAGATAAATTACGATCAACTATTATTTTAAAATAATATGTGTTAAGAATATTTAACATTGTTAATAAGATAGAAATAACAAAAATTATAAAGAAGTGTTTTATATAAGGTTTAATCAAACTATAAATTGTTTTACGAACACTCGTGAATGTATTTATATTATCAATTTTTCTAAAGGGAATCATTGTTATAATGTTTTTAGACCAAATTTTATCAAATTCAGCGAAAGTATATTTTCTAAATCCAGATGCTGGATCTAGTATTTTAATAATTTGTTTATCATAATTAATATCATCTATTATGACATAATGATGATATGATTTTTTCATAATGACATGTGCTATAACGGGGCATTTAATAGTTTTTATATCATCACAATAATAACCACGAGCATCAAAGCCAACTTTTTTAGCTCCATTGATTAAATTCAAAGCACTTGTTCCTTTTTTATCAGTTTTTAATAATGTCCTTAATTGTTCCATTGGATAATTTCCGCCATATTTTTTTATCATCATTAATAAACAAGCAGCTCCACAATCTTTTAAATTTTCTTGCTTAACTATTTTCTTTAAAAGCATTCATTTACCTCCTTTCACTTATTTTTTATTTTTTATCAATGATGATTCCTCTAATTTGAATAAAAAAAAAAGACTTTTTAAAAGTCTTTATTCTAATATAAAACGATAGATAATCTTGTCATGTATAACGAAGAACCAAGATATATTTATGCCTTCTTTTTGGTAACATAATATTGGTAAATTTAATTCGTTAACTAATTCAACCAATTCTTCAAAACCAACGATTGATATAAATTTTGTTTCAGGAGTTATGGCAATGTTTTCTACCATGATGATTCTCTCTCCATATGCTTTAAAAATTTGGGTTACATCCTTTTCATAATTAGATTTTTTATCTACTTTGGTTTTAACTAGTTTAATTAACATTAATATTGATATTCCTAAAGAAAGAACTGAAATAATTAGTGGTGTTCTTTCTATCTCAATCTCTTCTTTTTGAGATGAAACAGAAAATTTATCTTGAGAACTCACGTTTTTATTGATTTTAAATATATTATTTGTAACTGGAAAAGATATTGTTTCTTTGTGAACTTTTTTGATATTATCTGCACCCATTGTTAAATAAACATTCATTTCTAATTTATATTCTGCATTTATAGGTAATCCTAATTTTTCTTGAAAACTATCGGCCCTATCAAATAGTTCCAATGGTTTTATTGAAATAGTTTCATTAATACTAAATGTATTACCTATTGCTTGATTTTCACTTGATTTAAACAAATTCTCTTCAAACCAAACATCATTTTTTTCTGTAGAACTTTGATCTCCACGATAACTTCCTACTAATATACCTTTTATTTCGTAATAATATTTAGAATTATTAATTTTTTGATTATTATATTGAAAATCAAAATTTGTCGAAATATTATCTACTAGTTTTGTAATATAAACCTGTTCCATTGGTAAATATTTTTCTTTGATAAATTCATTATCGATTAAATTAACTTTATAACTAATATTACTTTTTACTTGATAATCAAATAATATTTCTTGAACTGTTTTTGAACGAAAAATACTATAAAGATATAATAAAGCTGTAATCATTATTAAAGTAAATATAACAATTCCGAATGTGTTAAAGATTTTTTTCATTTGTCTTTTTTTCATATTTCCTCCTAATTGTTCGCTGAATTTGAATCATCAATTTGATTCATTAAACTTTTTACCCAGTAATTAGGCAACCCTACTTTGGGAACAATCATAATTATTTTACCCATGAAATTTTTTTCAGTGATAATCGTTGAATCTTTCTTATAATTATTATCACCTTTGGTCCTTATTTTAATTTTACCATTTTCTTGAGAAATTTCAACTACACGATGCACTATTGAATGCTTTTCACGTGAAAACTGAATAATATCTCCTTCTTTAATTTTATCAATTGTTATTTTATTAACAATAACAACATCTCCTATATGAATTGCTGGATACATACTATTACTAATAATATTAATTGGATATATTGGAGTTACACCTAAAAAGAAAATCAATACCATTGTAATTACAATAAAACGACCAATCCACTCTTTTGGTTCCTCCATTTCTAGTTCTGATCTTGCCATAAAATAATCTCTTTTTTTTATTTGATATTCAATAACTAATAATGTTAAGAAAGGAATTAAAATATGAATTAATGAAATAATTAACCAATCATGATTTGGTAAGACAGGAGCCGCCCAAATTGCTAAATTAACTATTATTTGATAAATAATTCCTGGAATTGGGCCGGCTTTAGAAGCACTTTCTGTTAATAATATATTTAAAACAACAGTTGGAATCAAACTAGTTCCTAAGAACTTAAATATACCAGAAAGATCAGTTAATGAAGTTTGTAAATTAAAAAAATTTATTGACAGCAATGAAAATATTATAACAATTAATATTTTCATTATTGTTTTATATTTAATTGGTGTAGCATTTATCAGTGAACTTCTTGTAAGTTCTATTAATAACAAAGTTGAACCAACCATCCAGAGATTATACATTATTCCTGTTAAAGAATTATCATAAGGATTTTTTGCAAAACCACTGACAAATATACCTAAAGAAAAATTTGAAACTACAAATGCTAAAGCTGCAATTAAAAAGACAAAGACAAAAGAACGTTTGTGTTTGAAAACATAGTTTTTATTTTTAAACACAAAGGTACTTGAAAAAATAGTTATTAAAATCCAAAATAAAGGGTTAATAGCATAATTATATAATACAGAATTACTTGTTTTTAAAAATGCCCATGATAAAACATAGAATACAACAACTATTGTACATATACTAATTATTTTTATCATATTATTATTTTTGTTCATTCTATCACCTATATAATTTAAAAAGATGGCATTTAAGCCATCTTTTTAAAATACCTATTATACTTCTTGTGAATATTCAACAACTATTCCAAAATTTTCACTTATTGCTTGAGTTTCAGTAACTGCAGGATTGTATTGTACAGTTATATCAACTGGAATACTTGCTCCTGGAGCTAAAGTTTGATCAATTGAAAAGCTTGGGCTATAAGTAACAATAATATCACTAACTACTGGATCAGTAGTTGTAATATTTGTTATTACAGCTGGTAAATTACCATTGTTCTTAACATTAACTGTTACCGTAACACTAGATCCCGGTTGTTGTAATACAGGATTAAAGTTTAATACTGTATTTCCTGAAGATAATGTTGGCACATCCATGCTAACACGATTGCTACTTGATACTACAGGGTTTTCCCATAAAATTGAGAAATCTGCATCAGCACTCGCTGTACCAGATAAAGCGATTGTTTGTGATAATATCGCATATCCAGATACTAAAAACACAACTACAATTAATAGAACATAAATAAGTAATTTTGGATCTCTTTTCTTGTTTGATTTTTTCATTTTTCCTCCTTCAAATTTAAGATAAGTAACTTATATCTTATCCTTAATTTTAGTATATATGATGGTTATTGAGAAAACAATATGTTTGTAAATTAGTTTACATTTATTTTTTTCTATTTTTTTATCATGTTATAATTAAGTTGGAGTTGATCAAATGAGAAAAAAAAGAAAAAACAAAACTATGTTACTCATATTTATTATGATGATAATTACTTTTGGCTTAACAATTGGTTATTCCTATTTAAGTTCAGAATTGGAAGTTAATGGAACAATCAGCGTGGTAAACAATAATCTTCAATTAAATAATGAATTAGTTGTTTTAAAAAAAGGCAGATATACAGCACAATCTCCCGGTCATCCTCAATTAAATTATGTTTCTGAAACATTAGTAAATAATACTTTGACAACAACCTTTTCTATAAAAAAAGCTAAAAAAAATGTTCAATCTTGGAGTAGCGTAATTAAATATAAAAATAAAGATACTAACACTTTAACAAATGGATCATTTTCAATAAATACAACTTGTTCTAATCTTGTAACTAATTCACTAGTTTTAAGTTCAACAGAAATTGTTTATGATCAAGAAGTTACTTTCACAGCTAATTTAAGTCATTCCACTTTGAATTTTGGTAATTGTAATATAACTTATACCATTAGTTA
>CAYWQQ010000013.1:0-15224 GCA_964461005.1 uncultured Muribaculaceae bacterium | reverse complement strand
GAAATTTCTGGTGTTGCTGAAGAAGTTGCTCGTGAAGCATTAAGATTAGCAATGCATAAGTTACCTATCAAATGTAAATTTGTAAAAAAAGAAAATGGTGGTGTAAGTAATGAAAGTTAATGAAATAAGAAATTTAACCACTGAAGAAATCATCAAAAAAATCGAAGAATCTAAAGAAGAATTATTTAATTTGCGTTTTAAACAAGCAAATGGTAGTCTTGAAAAACCTCATCGTATTAACGAATTAAGAAAATTTGTTGCGAGAGCTAAGACAATCATTCGTGAACGCGAATTAAAGAAAGATTGAGGTGTTAATTTCAATGGAAAAACAAAGAGAAATCATTGGTAAAGTTATTAGTGCTAAAAATGATAAAACAATAACAGTTGTTGTCGAAACATATCGTACTGATAGTTTATACAAAAAAAGAGTAAAATATTCAAAAAAATATCGTGCTCACGATGAAAACAATATAGCTAAAGAAGGAGATAAGGTTCTAATTGTTGAAACAAGACCTATATCAAAAACTAAAAATTATAAATTAGTTAAAATTCTTGAAGAAGCTATAATAATTTAAAGAAAGAAACTCTAGGAGGAGGTATTTAATATGGTTCAACAACAAAGTCGTTTAAAAGTGGCTGATAATTCTGGAGCAAGAGAACTAATGGTTATTAAAGTTTTAGGTGGAAGTATTGTTAAAGATGCTAATATTGGAGACGTTATCGTTGGTACTGTAAAAAAAGCAATTCCTAATTCTAATGTTCCAGCTGGTAAAGTAGTTAAGGCTGTAATTGTTAGAACAAAATTTGGAGTTCGTAGAGAAGATGGCAGTTATATTAAATTTGATGATAACGCTTGCGTTATTATAAAAGAAGATAAAACACCAGTTGGAACTCGCATTTTTGGTCCGGTTGCTCGTGAATTAAGAGATAAAAACTATATGAAAATTATATCTCTAGCAAACGAAGTGTTATAAGGAGGTATAGAATATGAAATTTAAAACAGGAGACAAAGTAATTATTGTTGCAGGTAAAAATAAAGGTAATATTTCTAAAATTATCAAAGTTATTAAAAAAGATAATAAAGTAATAGTTGAAGGACAAAATTTAGTTAAGAAACATCTTAAACCTAATGCAAATAATCAAAACGGTGGTATTGTTACAATGGAAGCGCCTATTGATGCTTCTAATGTAATGTTTGTTGATGATAAGAACAAAAAAAGTCGTAAAAGAATCGAAGAAAAAAAAGAAGAAACTAAAAAAATCGTAAAGAAAAGCCCTAAAAAGGCTACTAAATAGAGAAGGAGGGTATTTATGAACCGCCTAAAGGAAAAGTATTTAAATGAGGTCATCCCATCTTTAATTAAAACACACAAATATACTACTATTATGGAAGTGCCAAAAATTGAAAAAGTAGTAATTAATATGGGTGTTGGTGAAGCTGCACTTAATAGTAAAGCGTTAGATGCTGCTGTTCATGACTTAGAGATGATAACTGGTAAAAAAGCTATTATTACAAAATCAAAAAAATCAATTTCAAACTTTAAAGTAAGACAAGGCCAAGCTATTGGTTGTAAGACTACTTTAAGAGGAGAAGCATTATATAATTTTTTAGATAAATTAATAAGTATTGTTTTACCAAGAGTTCGTGATTTTAGAGGACTTTCATTAAAAGCATTTGACGGAAGAGGAAATTATAGTATTGGTTTAACTGAACAGTTAATTTTCCCTGAAATAGTATATGATGATGTTGTAAAAGTTCGTGGTATGGACATAGTTATTGTTACAACAGCAAAAACAAATGAAGAAGCTTTATCTCTTTTGAAAGAGATAGGAATTCCTTTTAGAAAGTAAGGAGGATATAATGGCAAAAAAGAGTTTAATAGTAAAAAGTAACAGATCTAAAAAATTTCAAGTACGTGAGTATACAAGATGTCAACGTTGTGGAAGACCACATGCGGTTATGAGTGATTTCAAATTATGCCGTATATGTTTTAGAGAACTTGCTTATAAAGGACAAATACCAGGGATTAAAAAATCTAGTTGGTAAAAGGAGGATATAATGATAGTAACTGATCCAATTGCAGATATGCTTACGAGAATTCGTAATGCTAATCAAATGCGATATAAAGAAGTAGTAATGCCTATCTCAAAAATGAAATTAGAAATAGCAAAAATATTAACAGATGAAGGATTTATTGAAAGTTTCAAAGTTGAAAAAGGCGAAGTACAAGACAATTTACTTTTGAATTTAAAATATAGTCAAAAGAGAGAAAGAGTAATTACAGGATTAAAGAGAATCTCTAAGCCTGGTTTACGTGTATATGCTAAAAGTGAAGAAGTACCAGTTGTTTTAAACGGACTTGGTATTGCTATTGTTTCAACATCTAAAGGACTTATGACAAATAAAGAAGCTCGTAAGCAAAATTTAGGTGGAGAAGTTTTAGCCTACATTTGGTAAGGTAGGAGGAAGAAAGATGAGTCGTATTGGAAATAGAGAATTAATAATTCCAGAAAAAGTAACAGTTGAATTAAATGATAATATTGTTACAGTTAAAGGCCAAAAAGGCGAATTGACACATACTATTCCTAGTAATATTACTGTTAAAATTGATGAAAATAAGTTAACAGTTGAAAGAGCAAATGAAAATCAAGAAACAAAAGCATTACATGGTACAACAAATTCTTTAATAGAAAATATGTTGATCGGTGTAAGTACTGGTTATGAAAAAGGAATAGAAATAGTTGGTGTAGGATTCCGTTTTAATTTACAAGGAACTAAAATTATAATTAATGCTGGTTTTTCTCATCAAGTAACACTTGATATTCCTAAAAATTTAACTGTTGAAGCAATAAGTAATACAGAATTATTGATTAAGGGAATAGACAAACAAGCAGTAGGTGAATTCGCAGCTGTTATTAGAAAAGTAAGAAAACCTGAACCTTATAAAGGAAAAGGAATAAGATACAAAGGCGAAAAAGTCCGTCGTAAAGAAGGAAAAAAAGCTGCTAAATAAAAGAAAGGAAGTCTAGTATGATAAAAAAGGAATCAAGAAATAAAGCAAGATTAATTAGACATACTCGTATTAGAGCAAAAGTTGTTGGAACTTCTTCAATTCCAAGACTTTGTGTTTTTAGATCAAATAAAAATATTTCTGTTCAAATTATCGATGATAGTTTAGGACACACTTTATTAAGTGTTTCTTCTGCAGACAAAGATTTAAAAATTACTAATGGTGGTAATCTTGAAGCAGCAAAAGTTGTTGGAGCTGCAATAGCTGAAAAAGCAAAAAAAGCTAAAATTAAAAAAGTTGTTTTTGATAGAGGTGGTTACTTATATCATGGACGTGTTCAAGCTTTAGCAGAAGCTGCACGTGAAAACGGCTTAGAATTTTAAGGAGGGTCAAATGAGAGAAAGAGAAATGCAACCTCAGGCAAAAGAAAATGAAGAAATTGTTATCGAAGTAAAAAGAGTTACAAAAGTAACTAAAGGTGGCCGTAATTTTCGTTTTTCAGCAACAGTAGTTGTTGGAAATAGAAAAGGAAAAGTTGGACTTGGCACAGGTAAAGCAAACGAAGTACAAGATGCTGTTAAAAAAGCCATAGCAAGTGCTAATAAAAACTTAATCGAAGTATCTTTAATCGATGATAGAACTATTCCTCATGAAGCAATTGGAGTTAGTGGAGCAGCAAGAGTACTTGTTAAACCTGCAAAAGCAGGAAATGGAGTTATTGCTGGTGGTCCAGTTAGAGCCGTATTAGAATTAGCAGGAATAAGTGATGTTATTTCTAAATCTTTAGGATCTAACACAAAAATTAACACAGCTCGTGCAACAATGAACGCTCTTTTACAACAAAAGACTGTTGAAGAAGTTGCTGCTTTAAGAGGAAAATCTAAAGAGGAGATTTTAGGCTAATGAAATTACATGAATTAGAATATAATGATGGAGCTGTTAAAGCAAAAAAAAGATTAGGAAGAGGTTCTAGTAGTGGAACTGGAAAAACTAGTGGTAAAGGTCATAAAGGACAAAACGCTAGAAGTGGTGGAGGAGTTAGACCAGGATTTGAAGGTGGTCAATTACCTTTATACATGAGAATTCCTAAAAGAGGATTTAGTAATGCAAATTTTAAAGTTAGATATGCTACAATTAATGTTTCAGATTTAAATTGTTTTGAAAATGATACAGTGGTAAATCCAGAATTACTATTTGAAACTAAAAAATTAAAAAATCAATTAGATGGTGTTAAAATATTAGGAAATGGAGCTTTAGAAAAAAAATTAATAGTTAAAGCTCACAAATTTTCAAATAGTGCTAAGAATATTATAGAAAAAGCTGGTGGAAAAGCCGAGGTGATTTAACATGATTAAAATGTTAAAACAATTAGTCAATCCTAAAAATAGAGATATTTTAAAGAAAGTAGGTTTTACTTTAGTAGCTTTATTTATCTTCAAATTAGGAACAATGATTCAAGTGCCTGGAACAGATCCAATAACTTCTGATTTAGGGTTCTTAGAATTATTAAATGCAATGGGTGGTGGAGCTTTTAAACAATTCTCAATCTTTGCTGTTGGGGTTATGCCTTATATTACAGCATCGATCATCACTCAAATATTGCAAATGGATATTGTTCCCTATTTTTCTGATTTAGCAAAACAAGGACAAGTTGGAAGAAATAAATTGAATAAAATAAATCGTTACATAGGTATCTTTTTAGCATTTATTCAAGGGTATATCTTTGCAATTTCCTTTTTACCTGCCGGATCAGGAACAATGGAATATTTAAAAATTTCTGTTATATTAACAGCAGGAACTGCATTCTTATTATGGTTAGGTGACCAAATGACTCAAAAGGGAATTGGAAACGGTATTTCTATGATAATTATGGCAGGTATATTAATGAATATCCCAACAATGTTTATGACTGCATTTACTGAAATGGTTAATTTTTCTACAGCACAAACTAGTGTTATGGGAATAGTTGGATTTATATTATTTGTAATATTATATTTTGCAATTATTATTGGTGTAATTTTTATTCAACAAGCAGAAAGAAGAATCCCAATGCAAAGTTCTAATAAAACAGCAACTTCTTATGCCGGAAAACAAAACTATATGCCAATTAAAGTTAACTCAGCTAGTGTAATGCCTGTTATTTTTGCATCAATGGTTATATCAATACCATCAACAATTGCAGGTTTCTTTAAAAATGATGGAATATCTTTATTTATAAATAAATATCTAAGTTATAATTCAATTACAGGTTTTTCTTTATATATGTTAGCAATATTATTTTTCACATATTTTTATACATATATGATGTTGAAACCCGATGAAATATCATCGAATTTCCAAAAGAATGGAAGCTATATTCCAGGAGTAAGACCTGGTAAGGAAACTTCAAAATATTTGAAAACAATTTTATCACATTTAAATTTAATAGCAGCTGTATTCTTAATCGTAATAGCTGGTATGCCAATTATTTTTTCAAATGTTTCTAGTTTAGGTGCTAGCGTAACGATTGGTGGAACAGGATTGCTTATCGTTGTCGGAGTAGCTTTAGAGACATATAATCAATTAGAGAGTGAATTGTTATCAAGAAGTTATGGAGGAAAATTTTAATGAAAAACATTATTTTTATTGCCCCACCTGCAGCAGGTAAAGGCACTTTTGCCCAAATGTTAAAAGAAAAATATACAATTCCACATATTTCTACTGGAGATTTGCTTCGTAAAGAAATTAAGGAAGAATCAGAAATTGGTTTAAAAGTAAAAAGTGTAATTGAAGCAGGCATGTTGGTTTCTGATGAAATAGTATTTGATCTTTTAGTAAAAAGATTAACAGAAAGTGACTGTGATAAAGGATTTATTCTAGATGGTTTTCCTCGTAATGAAGCACAAGCTATTGAGTTAGAAAAAATATCTAGTGAAATCAATCGTGAAATTAAATATGTTATTTTGTTAGATGTAAGCAGAGAAACAGCTGCTCAAAGAATTTTAGGTCGTGTTTCATGTCCTAATTGTTCAGAAGTATACAACTTGTATACATCAACTTTTACTGAAGCAGGCAAATGTAATAAGTGCTCAACACCTTTAGTAAAAAGAGATGACGATAATGAAGAAACATTTAATAAACGTTTTGATACTTACTTAGAACAAACAAAACCAGTTCTTGATTATTATAAAAATAAGGGAATATTATTTGTAGTAGATAGTAATAGTAATGAAAAAGAATTAAAATTACAACAAATTGAAGCTATTATAAATGAGGAAAAAAATGATTAATATCAGATCCCCAAGAGAAATAGAATTGATGGCTAAAGCAGGAAGTATAGTTTATCAAACTCATCAATATTTAATAAAATACTTAAAGCCAGGAATAACTACAAAAGAATTAAATGATTTAGGAGAAAAATTTATTTTAAGTAAAAATGCTATTCCTTCATTTAAAGGATTTGGTGGTTATCCAGCAGCAATATGTATATCAATAAACGAAGAGGTTGTTCATGGTATTCCTGATGATTATAAGTTGAAAACAGGAGATATTGTTTCTCTAGATATAGGAGCTTGTTTTCAAGGCTATCATGGTGATTCTGGTTGGACTTATGCAATTGGTGAAATTAGTTCTGATAAACAATATTTATTGGAACATACCAAAAATGCTTTATATAAAGGCATTAGCCAAGTAAAACCAGGTAATTATATTCAAGATATTTCTAGAGCAATAGAAAATTATGCAAAAGAGTATAATTTAGGGGTGATTAGGGAATTGGTTGGTCATGGCATAGGTAATAATGTTCATGAAGCTCCAGACGTTCCTAATTATGATAATAAGCATAAAGGTCCAATGTTAAAAGAAGGAATGGTAATTGCCATAGAGCCTATGCTAACATTAGGATCAAGAGCAATCGTCATAGAAGATGATGATTGGACAATAGCTACAAAAGATCGAAGTCCCTCAGCTCATTATGAGCATACTGTTGCAGTAACAAGAGATGGATTTCGAATATTGACAGGAGAGTGATTTTATGGCTAAAGAAAATATGATTGAAATCGAAGGAAAAGTCATAGAAGTATTAAAAGGTGGTTCTTTTAAGGTAGAATTACCAAATAAATATATCGTTAATGCTCACGTTTCTGGTAAAATCCGAATGAATTACATTCGCATTTTAACAGGAGATACGGTAGTTTTAGAACTTTCCCCATTAGATTTAACACGTGGGCGAATAATTTATAGAAAATAAGAGGAGGTTTACTATGAAAGTAGCACCATCAGTAAAGAAAATTTGTGACAAATGTAAAATTATTAAAAGACATGGAAAAATCTTGGTTATCTGTGAAAATCCAAAACACAAGCAAAGACAAGGATAGGAGGTAAATATGGCGCGTATTAAAGGAGTAGAAATTCCAAATGACAAAAGAATCGAAATAGCTCTTACTTATATTTACGGAATAGGCAATAATTTATCAAAAGAAATTTTGACAAATGCTAAAATTGATTTAGATAAAAGAGCTAAAGATTTAACAGAAGATGAATTAGTAGCAATTCGTGATGAGATGGCAAAACATTCAGTTGAAGGTGATTTGAGACGTGAAGTCAATATGAACGTTAAAACTAAAATGGAAATTGGCAGTTATCAAGGATTGAGGCATCGTAAAGGGTTACCTGTTCGTGGACAAAGAACTAGTCGTAATGCACGTACTAGAAAAGGTCGCGGAAAAGTTGTTGCAAATAAAAAGAAAGTATAATAGATAAGGAGGTTAGTATTTTATGGCATATAAAGCAAGAAAAAGAAAAATTAAGAAAAATGTTCCTGAAGGAAATGCACATATTCATTCAACTCAAAATAATACAATTGTTACCATTACAGATAAAGATGGAAGCGTAATTAGTTGGGCTTCATCTGGAACAGTTGGATATAAAGGTTCTAAAAAAGATACACCTTTTGCAGCAGGTATGGCTGCTGAAGCAGCAGCTAAAGGTGCTTTAGAAGCTGGAATGAGAAAAATAGAAGTATTTGTAAAAGGCCTAGGACCAGCTCGTGAAACAGCAATGAGACAATTACAAGCAACAGGAATTGAAGTAACAGCAATTAATGATGTTACACCAATCCCTCATAATGGTTGTCGTCCACCAAAAAGACCTCGTAATTAATAAAAAAGGAGTGATTTATAGTGTCAAAAGAAAAAGGAATGTTAGATGTATCAATTTCTCTTGGTTATACAGAAGCAATTGATAATAGTTTAACTTATGAAAGAGCACAATATAAAATTACAGAATATGTTGAAAACAATTTCTATGGAAAATTTGAAATTGAACCATTAGAAAGAGGATTCGGAACAACATTAGGAAATGCTTTGAGAAGAGTAATGTTATCTTCTTTACCTGGAGATGCAATCAGAAGTGTTAGTATTGAAGGAGCAATGCATGAATTTCAAACAATTGATGGTATTGTTGAAGATGTAGCAGCTATTATTTTAAATTTAAAGAAAGTTGTTATTAAGAAAAATGTTGAAAAAGATGTAATTATTAAAGTTAGTGCTAAAGGAGAAGGCGTTATAACAGCAGGAGATTTAGTTAAATCACCTGATATTGAAATTTTTAATCCTGAGCAAGAAATTTTAACAATTTCTAAAAATGGTAAATTAGAAATGGAACTTACTGTAGGCAAAGGCCGCGGTTATGTTCGTTCTGAAGAAAACAAAAAACTATTAACTGATAAAGTTGGTGTTATTGCAATTGATTCAGAATATACTCCAATTGAAAAAATTAATTATGAAGTTGAACCAGCTCGTGTTGGTCAAAATGATAGTTATGATAAATTAATCATTGAAGTTTGGACAAATGGTTCTAAGACACCTCAAGAAGCTGTTAAAGAAGCAGCTAGTATTTTAATTGTTCAATTAGAACAATTAAATGATCCAGAATTTACTGAAGAAATTAAAAACATGATTAAACAAAATAATGATGATCCTGTTCAAAAAGCATTAGAAACATCAATAGAAGAATTAGAATTATCAGTTAGAGCTTATAATTGTTTGAGAAGAGCAGGTGTTAATAATGTTCAAGATTTAACAAGTAAAACAGAATCAGAAATGAAAAAAATTAGAAATCTTGGAAAAATATCTTTGGAAGAAGTTATTAACAAAGTGAAGGATTTAGGCTTAGAATTTAAGCCTGAAGAATAGTAGGGAGGATAATATGGCTTATCGTAAATTAGGAGTAAACACAAAACATCGTCGAGCAATGTTAGCAAATTTAACGATTGATTTAATTATGCATGAAAAAATTAAAACAACAGAAACAAGAGCTAAAGAAGTTCGTAAAACATTAGATAAAATGGTATCTTATGGTAAAAATGGCAGCTTAGTTTCAAGACGTAAAGCAATCGCTTTCTTACTTAATCAAGATGCAGTAGCAAAAAAAGTTTTTGATGATTTAGCAAAACGTTACGCAGATCGTAATGGTGGTTATACAAGAATTTTAAAGCTTGAAGAAAGAAGAGGCGACAACGCTTTAGTTGTTATTTTAGAATTAGTTTAAAAGAAACTTAATAGTTTCTTTTTTTTTCTTTTTTTAGTATAATAAGCATTAGTCTTTATGGGGTGGTTTTATGAAAGATATTATTTTTATCGATAAATTATCATTTCGTTATGATAATAAATATGTATTTAATAATTTTTCTTTAAATATAAAAGAAAATTCTTTTGTATCAATTATCGGCCCTAATGGTAGTGGAAAATCTACTTTAGCAAAATTATTGGTTGGATTGTTAAAGGTTTCGGATGAAATAACAATCTCTAACTTAATAATGAACGAAAAAAATTTATATAATATTAGAAAAAATATTGCTTTAGTAATGGATAATAGTAGTGATAATTTTATAGCAGAAACTGTAGCAGACGAAATTGTCTTTGGATTAGAAAATCTAGGATTCAGTAAAATAGATATTAAAGAAAGATTAGATGAAATAGTTAAACTTTTAAAAATTGACAATATTTTAGATAAAGATCCTTATACTTTATCTGGCGGTGAAAAGAAAATTATTTCTTTAGCGAGTTCATTAATAATGAAACCAAAAATAATTATTATTGATGATGCATTTGAAATGATTGATAAAAAAACTAAAGAAAAAATTTTTAAACATTTGAAAAAACAAAAAGACTTAACTGTTATTAATATTACTCACAATATTGAAGATGTATATTATTCAGATAGAACTATTATTCTTAATCAAGGAGAAATTCTCGTAGATGGGCCAACTTTAAAAGTTTTAGAACAAGATAAAGTTTTTAATAGAATTGGAATTGAATTACCATTTATGTTAGATTTGTCTTTAAAGTTAAAACTATATGGATTAGTTGATAGGATAATATTAGATATGAATGAGATGGTGAGTGAATTATGGAAATAAATATTGAAGAATTAACATATTATTATAATGAAAATACATCTTTAAAAATTAAAGCTTTAGATAATATAAATCTAAATATTGAAAAGAACATGATCACTGGTATAACAGGAAAATATGGAAGTGGTAAGACAACTTTAGCAGAAATAATTAATGCTTTGATGTTACCTAGTTCTGGTAAAGTAAAAATAGGAAAACATGTTTTAAATAAAAAAACAACCAATAATGAAATAAAAGAAATAAGAAAACAAGTTGGATTAGTTATGCAATTTCCTGAAGAGCAATTCTTCAATCAAACAGTATTAGAAGAAATTTCTTTTGCATTAAAAAATTTTAATTATAAGGTTGATAAATCATATAAACAAGTAGTTGATTCATTGAAAATGATAGGATTAAATGAAACATATATAGAAAAAAAACCTTACAAATTATCATCAGGGGAAAAAAGGTTAATAGCGATTGCTTCTGTTTTGGTTTTCAATCCCAAAGTTATTATTTTTGATGAACCAACAGTAGGATTAGACTATAAAAATAAAAAACAAGTTTTGTCTATTATTAAAATGTTAAGAGATAAATACCAAAAAACAATAATATTAATTACTCATGATGTTGATTTGTTATACAATATCACTGATAAAACAATTGTATTGGAAGATGGCAAGGTTATTTATCAGGGATTAACAGCTGAAGTTTTTTCTGCAAAACTAATTGCTTTTCCACAAATAATTCAATTTATTGATTTGGTTAAAACAAATAAAGGAATAAATTTAGAAAAAACAAATAATATTAAAGATTTAATAAAGGATGTGTATCGCCATGTTTAATACTATGATTGGCAAATATTTTCCTGGTAAATCAATGATTCACAACTTAAATTCTAAGAGTAAAATAATTTGCTTGTTTATTTTTTTAATAACTTTGGTTTCAAATAATTATTTAGTAGTAAGCTTATTAGTTATGTTAACTTTGATATTGATTTTTTTATCAGAAGTACCTATAAATCTATATTTAAGAAGCATTTGGAGTTTACGATATTTTTTCATTTTTATAATTGTTTTAAGTGTAATTTTTAGAGAAGAGTTTATAATTATTACATTGATAAAAATTATTGTTACTTTAATTTATTCAATGATGATTACTTATACAACTTCTAAAAGTGAGTTAACATCAGCTTTAGAAAATATCTTTAAGCCATTAGAAAAATTGAAATTACCAGTTTCCAAAATTGCTTTAATAATTACTTTAGCATTAAGATTTATTCCCACTATTTTTGAGCAAACAGAAAAGATAAGGAAATCTCAAGCTAGCAGAGGAATTGATTTTTTTCATGGTAATATACAAGAAAAAATAAAAGCAGTTAAATATTTAGTAGTTCCAACATTATTATTAACTATTAATCGTTCACAGTTAATAGCGGATAATATGGAAATAAGGTTATATGGTGTTAATTCTTTTCGCAGTAATTATCATTATAGTAAATGGACAAATATTGATGATTTATTAATTATTATTCATTTAGGAATATTAGCATATGCATTAATAAGGATGTGGTTATCATGGGGAATCGTTTTTTAATTTCTTTTGCATACGAAGGGACTAATTTTCACGGCTATCAGAAACAAGGAAAATTAAGAACTGTTCAAAAGGAAATTGAAACTGTTTTAAAAAAAATTAACAATAATAAAACAATTAACATTTACGCAGTGAGTAGAACTGATAAAAAAGTTCATGCTTTTAATCAGTTTGCTCACTTTGATATAAATATAGATATCAAGCCGGATAAATTAAAAAGAGCTATTAACACATATTTACCGAAAGATATCTTTATAAAAACTATTAAAATAGTTCCGGATGATTTTTATGCTCGTTATTATGTTAGAAAAAAAGAATATGAATATGTCATTGAAACAGGAGAATATGATTTGTTTCAAAGAGATTATGTATATTATTTTCCACATAAATTAAATATATCTAAAATTAAAAAAGCTTTAAAATATTTTAAAGGGGAACATGATTTTACTTCTTTTATTAGTGCCGAAGAAACGAAAGAAAATAAAATAAGAATAATTTATAAAGCTTCTATAAAAAAACAAAAAACAAAAGTTATATTTAATTTTCAAGGCAATGGATTTTTAAAATATCAAATTAGAAATATGGTTGGGACTTTATTAATGGTTGGTTTAGGTAAAAAGAAACCAGAAGATATTAAAAACATTTTAGAAAAGAAGGATCGTCGCTTAGCTAGTAAAACAGCTAATCCTGAAGGTTTATATTTAAAAAAGATTTGGTTTGACTAGAAATATGTTTTCTAGTTTTTTTATGATAAAATATAAGTGGAAGAAGGTGGCTAGATGAAGATAGATGTTTTAGTAGAAGTTAACGTTGGAACTCAAGATCAAACATTTACATATTTAGCACCAGAAAATTTAGCACCAAAAATAAAAGTTGGTAAAAGAGTAAAAGTTCCTTTTGGAAATAGAAAATTAGAAGGTTTTATAGTTGGTATAAATAGTAATCAAGTAGATTATCAATTAAAAGAGATTATTGATGTCATTGATGAAGAAATAGTTATTACCCCAGAAATGTTTGCTTTAGGTAAATATATGAGTGAAATAACTTTGGCTCCTTTAATTCATTGTTATCAAACAATGCTTCCAACAGCGCTAAAAGCAAATCGCAATACCAATATTAAAATAAAAACAAAAATATATTTGAGTTTAAATAAAGCGGAAGTAGAAGTTATAAATTATATAAATAATACAAAAAGTTTAATTCAAAAAGAAATACTAGAACAAATTTTAGAAAAAAAGGTAATAGATAAAGCAGATATAATGAAAAAAGCATCATTAAAAATTTTACAAGAAAAAGGATATATAAAAGAAAATAAAGAAGAAATATATCGTCTTCCTGAAGCTTTTAAAAATAACAAGACAGTAACTTTAACTTCAGATCAATTAAGGGTAATTGAAGAATTTAAAAGTAGTACAAAAGATATATATCTATTATATGGAGTAACAGGTAGTGGCAAAACAGAAGTTTATATGAATATAATTGATTATTATTTAGAAGATAACAAACAAGCTATTGTGTTAGTTCCAGAAATTGCTTTAACAATGCAATTAGTTAGTCGTTTTCAAAATCATTTTGGAAATAGAGTAGCAATTCTCCATAGTCGTCTTAGTGATGGAGAAAAATATGATGAGTGGAGAAGAATTGAAAGAGGCGAAGCTGAAATTGTTATTGGACCGAGAAGTGCCGTTTTCGCTCCTTTAAAAGATATTGGTGTTATTATAATTGATGAAGAACATGAAAATTCTTATAAACAAGAAAATTCTCCTAGATATCATGCTCATGATATTGCTTTTTATCTTGGTAAAAAGCATCATGCAAAAGTATTATTAGGTAGTGCTACGCCATCTTTAGAATCATATTCAAAAGCTAAAGTTGGTATATATGGTTACTTAGAATTGAAAACAAGAGTAAATAATCATCAATTACCAAAAGTAAGAGTTATTGATATGAAGAACAGTATGAAACAAGGATACCGTATTTTATCTAATGAATTAATTAATTCGATTAAAGAAAAATTAAATAGTAAAGAACAAATAATGATTTTATTAAATCGTCGTGGATATTCAAATTATTTAAATTGTCAAAATTGTGGTTATACTTTTAAGTGCCCTGCTTGTGATATTACGATGACTTATCACAAAACTAGCGATATGATGAGATGTCATTATTGTGGTTATGCTACTAAAAAAATCGAAATATGTCCTGATTGTAAGACAAAAAGTTTAAGATCAATCGGTTTTGGCACTGAAAAATTAGAAGAAGAACTAAGGAAAAACTTTCAAGATGCTAAAATTGTTAGAATGGATTTAGATACAACAACCAAGAAAGGAGCTCATTCTAAAATTATTAATGATTTTTCAAATCGTGAATATGATATTTTATTAGGAACACAAATGATAGCTAAAGGATTAGATTTTGATAATGTATCTTTAGTAGGAGTAGTAAATGCTGATAATAGCTTAGATATTCCTGACTTTAGAAGTGGAGAAAAGACTTTTCAATTATTAAGTCAAGTTGCTGGTCGTTCTGGAAGGACCAGTTTAAAAGGAGAAGTTATTTTGCAAGTATTTAATCCAGATCATTATGTTATAGAAACCGTTAAAGAACATGATTATCAAGCCTTTTATCAAAAAGAAATAGCTATGAGAAAAAACTTAAATTATCCACCATTTTGTTTTATAGTAAGTGTTAGAATAATTTCGAAAGAATATGAAAAAGGTTTTAAATTAGCTAAAGAAGTAAGTGATTTTATAAAAAAACAATTACCAAATAATAATGTTTTAGGGCCAACAATGGCTAACATATTTAAAGTAAATAATTCTTTTCGCTATAATTGTTTAATCAAATATAAAAATAAAGAAGAAGTTATAGACGTTTTAAAAGAAGTTCAAAATCATTATCAATTGAATCAAAACTTCAAAATTGAAATAGATTTTAATCCAATTCATTTTTAATTAATTTTTAGTGCATTTATGCTTGTTTTTATTGCATGTATTTAGTATAATAAATACGGCTTTTCAAAAAATATACACAAATATGAATTTTAATATCTAGTGCCAATCATGGTGATATTATTTAGAAATATTTGGAAGAAAAAACGAAGGAGGAATGTTTTATGACAGTTGTTTCTATGAATTATTTATTAGAAGCAGGAGTTCATTTTGGACATCAAACAAAAAGATGGAATCCAAAAATGAAAGAGTATATTTTTACCGCAAGAGATGATATTTATATTATCGATTTGC
>CAYWQQ010000012.1:0-15834 GCA_964461005.1 uncultured Muribaculaceae bacterium | reverse complement strand
AGAATCTAATACTAATAAAGTTTCATCAATCTTAATATTATTACTGATATTTTTAAGTTCAGTCATTAGTTGTTCATCAACATGTAATCTTCCTGCTGTATCAATAATTATATAATCAAAATGATTTTCTTTTGCATACTCTAAGGCATTTTTGGCAATTTCAATTGGATCTTTTTTACCTTCTGAATATACTTCAATATCTAATTCTTTACCTATTTGTTGTAATTGTTCAATAGCAGCGGGACGATAAATATCGCAGGCTACGAAAAGGGGTTTCTTTTTATATTTTTTTCTAACTAAAGAACCAATTTTACCAATAGTTGTTGTTTTACCAGATCCTTGTAAACCTACTAACATAGTAACCGTTGTTTTATCATTAATTATTAATGATTCTTTAGTTTCACCTAATAATTTTATTAATTCATCTTTTAAGATTTTAACAAACATTTCACTAGGTGATAAAGAAGTTAATACCTCTTCACCTAAAGCTTTTTCTTTGACAATATTAACAAATTCTTTAATTACTAAATAATTAACATCAGCTTCTAATAAAGCAATTCTTACTTCTCTCAATATATCGGAAATATTTGCTTCACTAATTTTGCCATAACCTCTAATGTTTTGAATAGTCCTTTGTAATCTTTCTCCTAAGTTTTCTAACATAATACACCTTCCTATAAAGCACAAAACAATTAATTAAAATCTTCTAATTTCTTTTTCAGATCTTGATCTTTTATTTCAGAAATAACTTTATTAATTTTTTGTTGATTATGATATAGTTTTAATTTTTCTTCATAGTTTTCTAATTTTTCTTGAATACTTTTAATATTTTTATGAATGGCGTTACGACTTACTTGATGGTTTTCTGCTATTTCACTTAAAGAAAAATTAGAAAAATAATATTCTTCAAAATATAATCTTTCTTTTTCTGTAAATAATTCTCCATAATAATCATATAAAATTGTTATATATGTTCTATTGTCCATCTTTATCACCTATTACTTCTTTAAATAAACCATAAATATATTCTTCAATATCAAAACTAACTAAATCAGTCATTTTTTCTCCTAAGCCAACATATTTCACAGGAATGTTAACAGCTTCTTTAATAGCTAAGACAATTCCACCTTTAGCTGTACCATCTAATTTAGTTAAAACTATTCCGGTAATATTTATTATTTCTTTAAAAGCTTTAGCTTGACTAATACCATTTTGACCCGTTGTAGCATCAATTACTAAAAGGGTTTCATGAGGAGCATTAGGTATTTGTTTGCCAATAACACGATTGATTTTTTCTAATTCTTTCATCAAATTAGCTTTATTTTGTAATCTACCAGCTGTATCAATCAAAACACAATCATATTTTTCCTCTTTAGCTTTCTTTAAGCCATCGTAAATTACAGCTGAGGGGTCAGATTCTTGTTCTGCTTTGACAATATCTACTCCAACTTTTGAACTCCATGCAATTAATTGATCAATTGCCCCTGCTCTAAATGTATCTCCTGCTATTAACAAAACTTTTTTACCAGCAGTTTTTAATTGATAGGCTATTTTAGCTATAGAAGTAGTTTTACCAACACCATTGACACCTACAAATAAAAGAACTGTTGGTCCTGAAATTTGGAAGTTTATCTTTGATGACAGAGTGTCATTATCTACATATATAATAAATAATTCATCAATGATAATTTCATTTAATAAAGTGGCATCAGTAATATTTTCTTTTTTTACTCTTTGTTTTAATTTTTCCATAAAAGAAATAACTGTATTTACTCCAATATCAGCCATAACTAATAAATTTTCTAATTCTTCAAAATAGTCTTCAGTTATTTTTTTATATTGTGAATTTAAAAAATTTAATTTATTAAAAATTGTTGTTCTCGTTTTAGATAAACCTTGATCATATTTACTAACTTCTGCTTTGTTTTGAAATAAATTTTTTAATTTATTAAATATTCCCATCTTTCACCTCAACTAAGATGTTTCCTTGCATTTCTTGAGGTATAGGCATCTCCATGATAGTCAAAATTGTCGGTGCTATATCTCCTAATTTTCCATCTTTTACTATATATTTTTCATTACAAACAATAAAAGGTACTTTGTTTAATGAATGAGCCGTAATTGGTTGATTATTATCATTTATCATTTCTTCACAATTACCATGATCCGAAGTTATAATTAAAAGTCCACCTTTTTCTTGGACTTTTTCATATAATTGTCCAAGGCAGCGATCAACTTCTTCAATACTTTTTACAGCTGCTTCAAAATTACCAGTATGACCAACCATATCACCATTAGCATAATTAACGACAATTAAATCATAATTATTATTCATTTCTGAAATTAATTTTTCTGTTATCTTACTTGCTTGCATTTCTGGTTCTAAATCATAAGTAGCTACTTTTGAACTAGGAATCAAGATTCTTTGACAATTATCCAAAATTAAATCTTTGCCACCATCAAAAAAATATGTAACATGAGCATATTTCTCGGTTTCAGCAATTCTTAATTGTTTTAACCCCAAATGATTGATATACATTCCTAAAGTGTTTTTTAATTCATCAGATTGAAATGCTGCTTTTCCTAAAACAGAAGGTGCAGTTGGAAAGAAAGTTGTTAATTTTAAATTATTGATGGTTTTAGTACTAAATCCTTCAAAATTTGGATTAGATAAAGCTGTACCAATTTCAATAATGCGATCAGGTCTGAAATTATAAATAATGATGGCATCATTATCAGTTACGATACCTTCTCTATTAACTAAGGTTGGATGAATAAATTCATCTGTTATACCTTTTTCATAACTATGTTGAATAATTGAGCGAGGATCATCGTTATATTCTCCCTCACCATAAGTCATTACTTTATAGGCTTTTTCTAAGCGCTCCCAACGTTTATCACGATCCATTGTATAATATCTACCACTAATTGATGCGATAGAACCTATATTAAATTCTGCTAAAACGGCTTCGATTTTATCTAAAAAAGTTAAAGCTGCTTTAGGTTCGGTATCTCTCCCATCAAAAATCAAGTGTAAATATACTTTTTTAAAACTTTTTATTTTCAATAACTTTAATAAAGCAATCAAATGATCAATATGAGAATGTACTCCGCCATCACTTAATAAACCAATTAAATGAATTTTACTATTATATGTAATAGCATGATTGATTGTTTCTTTAAAAATATTGTTAGTATAAAAAGTGCCATTATCAATTGCATTATTAATTTGTTCTAAAGCTTGAAAAACAATTCTCCCAGCTCCTATATTTAAATGGCCTACTTCACTATTTCCCATTTGTCCTATAGGAAGACCAACTTCTGGGCCAGAAGCATTTAAAAGACTGTTTGAATATCGTTTCATCAACAAATCAAGATTAGGAGTATTAGCCTTTAAAAAGGCATTTCCTTCTTGTTTTTCACTAATTCCAATTCCATCTAATATTGCTAAAACAATTGGTTTCATTCAATCACTTCCTACAATATATTTTATCATATCTTAATTGGAAAAGGAATGATTTATATAAGAATGCAAATCTATTAAATATTGCTTATTAGTAGGTAAACTTTCTTTATTATAAAAAACTTCTATTATTAAATCATAATCTCCTAACTGAATACTTTTATTAATTAAATAACGAAGATTTCTTTCAACATTAAATTCATTGGTTTTAAATTTATAACTCAAATATGAATACAAATTTTTTATTTTAAAATAAGTGCTTTGATATATGTTTAAAGCTGGTATCAAATAGTAATAGGCTTTTAATTGCTTAGTAATTCCTAACTTATAAAAGATTTCTTCCATATTTTTCCTCCATAAAAAAAGAGATGCTTACATCCCTTCTTTATTATCATTAAAACTACTATTAAAATGTGCTGTACTCTTTACTAGAGTTGTCCCTCTATTTTGACCAATTGTTTGAACTCTACTTGCCTCCAAACAATTATCAACCACTAATTTCTGCTCAGGTGTTAATATCATGTATATTGGAGTTGTTCTTATTACGGAATAATGTACAGGAGAAACAAATTTTGCAAAAACTTCTCTAATTTCTTTTATCATATATATCAGAATACATCACCTCTTTATTTTAGTATATCAAATAAAAAAGAGATTGCTCATACAAACTCTTTAATTAGACATTTATAGACATTAATTGATTAATTTCATCATTTCAATTAAATATTTATAATCAATACAAGAAGTTCCCACTAATATACCTGCCAAATCAGAAATGTTAATGATATTTTGAATATTTTCTTTTTTAACTGATCCTCCATATAAAACTGGTAATTTAGTATTTAATTCTTTCAAACAAGTTTTATCAATATATCTAATTACTTCTTCAATATCTGAACAAGTTGGTGTCATACCAGATCCTATTGCCCAATAAGGTTCATAAGCAATAACAATATTTTTATAATCTTCTTCCTTGATATTGTTTAAAGCCATAATTAATTGATGTTCTAAAGAAAGAGCTGTTCGATTCATACGACGATCAATATCTGTTTCGCCGACACAAAGGATAATTTTTAAACTATTTTTTAAACAGCCTCTAATTTTATAATTGATTAACTTATCATCTTCTTGAAATTTAGTTCTTCTTTCACTATGACCCAAGATAACATAATTAACCCCTGAACTCTTCAATTGTAAAGGAGAAACTTCTCCCGTATAAGAACCACTATCTATTGGAGAAGCATTTTGTGCTCCTACTTTATATCCTGTTTGTTTAAATAAATCAAGATAAATATAAGTTGGGAAAAAAATAATTTCATGTTTTTTACCTAACTTGCCTTTAACTTTTGCCACATATTCCAAAGCTTCTTCATAATTTAAATTCATCTTTAAATTGAGCCCGATTATTTTTTCCATATTTTACCTACTACTTTCTTTATATAGTACAATAAGGTCTTTTTTTGATTTTTCTTATAATTTTCAATAGCTATTTGATAAACTTTCAAAATTCTTTCTCCATAATATTTAGAAGAATATATTTCACTGTTTATACGAGCTTGTTTTTTTAATCTGTTTAATTTTTTATTATCTTGATAGAGATCTTTAATTATTTCCAAATATTGTTTTTTATTAGTAAATAGATAACCATTCAAATCATCAACCACAACATTAATGAAACTTTCATCTTTTATAGCAATGACAGGCATTGATGCAGCCATCGCCTCGATTACAGTTAAACCTTGTGTTTCTGAAGTTGATGCTGTTACAAAAACATCTCCCAATTGATAATATTTAGATACTTCTTTTAAAGGCACTTTGCCTGTAAAAATAACACTGTTATTATATGCTGCTCCTGTTACTTGTTGTTTATGTTTATCAAAATCAGGGCCATTACCTACAATAACTAATTTTAAATTTTTATATATTTTACTTAATTTTTTTTGTTCATCTAATAAAAATTTAATATTTTTTTCAGCAGCAATCCTACCAACAAACAATAAAACAAAGTCTTTTTTAGATATTCCTAATTCTGTTTTTAATGTTTCAATATCAGCAGATTTAAATTGCTCTTGATGAAATTTTTCAACTTCAATTCCAGTTGGAACAATATGAATATTACGATCTAATTTATATTTTTCTTTAAATAAATCATAAGTCTTTTTAGTTGGAACTACTAATTCTGTATTAGTTTTATCACAATAAAATAATGATAAATGCTTAACAATGTTTTTACTAATCCCATTAAAATATCCTTTAGTTATATAATGAATATAATCTTCATACATTGTATGATAAGTATGTACTAAAGGTATATCAAAACGATGAGCTATGATACGAGCAAAAGTCCCTACTCCAAACTCGGTATGAGAGTGAATTACATCCAATTTCCACTTTTTAATTTTTTTCATAGCACGAAAATGATAAACACCTGTCAAACGATAATCATAAATACCAATAGGTAATCCAGGAATTTTCATTACTTTACCGTAGTCTTCATATACATATTTAAAAGTTGTATTACTTACGGTAACCACATAAACTTTGTGTCCCAATTTTTCTAATGAATTTTTCAACATTAGAACACTAGTTGAAACACCATTAACGTATGGTGGATAAACATCAGTAAATAATCCTACTCTCATTTTTTATTCTCCTTCTTTATCGGTAACCAAAACAATAGCACCTATTATTATTGCAAAATAATAAGATATAAATCTCCATAATAAGAGGATAGCTGCTAAAGAACTTCCAGTAATAAAATAACCAAAGAAATTAAGGAAAGCAAATTCAACACCTCCTGTACCACCCGGAATTGGAACAAAAGCTCCAATTAACATAACATATGCTACCGATACTATAGTATTGATAATAGATATATCTTTCACTCCTAAACTTAAGGCTATAAAATATGGTGTAATATATAAAAAGATAAATGCAACAAGATTATATAATACCCCTTTTATGATTACTTTTTTATTACCTTTTAAAACTTGAGAACTTTCATAAAATTTAGTTAATGTATTATTAATCTTTTCATATATTTTTTCTTTATTTTTAAGTATTTTTATTTTACATAAAAAGGAAACTATTTTCTCTGCGATATAATTACTCATTTTTTTCCATGTACTAACAATTATTAATATAATAATTACGATTACATTAATAATATAACCAATTATTACTAATTGTTTAAACAAATCATTACTAGGGAAAATATGAAATATAGCATTTAAAATAATAGCTATTGTTCCTATTAAAACCAAACTTATTTGATAAAATAATGATTGAGAAACGACTAAGTTAGTTGCTTCTCCTAGACTTACTTTTTTCTTTTTTAAAAAATAAATTTGAAATGGTTGCCCACCTGTAGCTGAAGGAGTAATAGCACTAAAAAAATTACATATTATTGTTGATTTAAATAGTGTTAAAAAACTTATTTTCTTCTCTGTAAAAGTTTTTAAACTTAAAGTTTGAATTATCCAATAAATAAATATGAATATAATTGCAAGTATAAACCAACAAACATTCATTTTTGCAATTAAATTAACGATATTACTAAAATCATCTTTCATAATTAAAAAGCAAACAATTAAAGTTACGGCAACTAAAAATATAATATTTTTCTTATTCTTATTCACAAATCCACATCCTAATCATCAAGTAAAGCATCTAAGCCCGGTAATCTTTTACCTTCTAAAAATTCTAAAGTTGCTCCACCACCAGTTGAGATGTGATAAAAAGCATCTTTAAAGCCAAATTTTGCAGCTGCATAAGCGGTGTCACCACCACCTAAAATAACTTTTGCACTAATATTACTTAAATATTCTAAAGCTTTTTTAGTACCATTATTAAAACGATCTAATTCAAAAACGCCTATTGGTCCATTCCAAATAACCGTTTTTGCTTCTAAAATTTCTTTTCTTAAATTATCAATTGTTTCTACTCCCATATCCATACCAATATCATTTGCATAGATATCTGTTATTTTTGATAATCTTGCTGAACTCATTGGTGAATATGAAGTTCCAACGATAACATCGGTTGGTAAAATTATTTTATCTTTATATATATCATAAATTCTTTTACATTCAGCTACTTTTTCTTCATCAACAATTGAAGCACCGATATTATAACCTAAAGCTTTTAAAAATGTGTAACACATTCCGCCACCAATAAAAATCTTATCCGCTTTTTTAGCAAGATTTTCAATTACTCCTAATTTAGTAGAAACTTTAGCTCCCCCTAAAATAACCAATAATGGTCTTTGAGGTTTTTCCATTACATCAATTAAAACATCTAATTCTTTTTTTACTAATAAGCCAATACCTGATGGTAAGTGTTCTGCTATACCAACATTAGAGGCATGAGCACGATGTAAAGTACCAAAAGCATCATTAATAAATACATCTCCTAAAGAAGCCCAATATTTAGCTAATTCAGGATCATTAGAACTTTCTTTGTCATTATTTAAATCTTCAAAGCGAGTATTTTCTAACATGATAATATCGCCTTTTTCCATTTCATTTATAGCTTGTTCAACTTCTGGTCCTCTAGTAAAAGGAATGAATTTAATTGGTCTCTTCATTAATTCAGATAATTTTTCACAAACTGGTCGCAAAGAATTAGTTAATTTATCACTTTCTTCTTTTATTCTTCCTAAATGAGATAAAATAATAACCTTACCATAAGCATTACTAATTAACTCAATTGTTTCAATACTTTCTCTAATTCTGGTTTCATCTGTAATTTTATTCTCTTCCATAGGAACGTTTAAATCACAACGAATAATTACTTTTTTATTACTAAGCTTTAAATCGAGAACTGTTTTCAAATTTAAGCCTCCTATTCTCTTTTTATATTATATCATATTTTTTAAAAATTAGTTTATGATAATAAAAAAAAACAGCTTGAAAGCTGTTTTAAATATATTCTGAAACTTCACCTAAGTATTTAGCTGTTCTAACCATTTGAGCACTATAACCCATTTCGTTATCATACCAAGCTATAACTTTTAATAATTGTTTTCCTTCTACTTCGATAATGCTTGTTGATAAGCCATCAATAACACATCCAGCTGTAACACCAATCACATCACTAGAAACAATAGGATCATCTGTATATTTCAAAGTTTCATTGACATTAGATTTAAATTTACTATTTATTTCTTCTACTGTAACATTCTTTTTCAACTCTAATACTAAATCAACAACAGAACCAGATGAAACTGGAACGCGTAAGGCGATTCCATCTAGTTTCCCAATTAACTCAGGTATTACCAAGCCAATTGCACTAGCTGCTCCAGTTGATGTTGGAACAATATTTTGTGCAGCTGCTCTACCACGACGTGAAGCAATACCTTTTTTATGAGCCACATCTAATGTAGCTTGATCATTGGTATAGGCATGAACAGTCGTCATAAATCCTTTTTCAATACCATAATTATCTTGTAAAACTTTTAAAACAGGTGCTAAACAATTAGTTGTACAACTAGCTGTTGAAATTACTTCTTCTGAACCATCTAAAATACTTTGATTAACATTATATACAACTGTTTTTAAATCATTACCAGCAGGTGCTGAAATAATAACTTTTTTAGCTCCTGCTTCGATATGTGCTAAAGATTTTTGTTTACTATTAAATGCTCCTGTACATTCGAAAACTAAATCAACATTTAATTCTCTCCAAGGTAATAAAGTTGGATCTTTTTCAGAAGTAACACGAACTTCGTGATTACCAATTATAATTGCATTATTTTTAAAAGTAACATCTTTTTCTAAAAAACTTCCTTGAGTAGTATCATATTTTAATAAATATGCTAAATCCTCAGAATTAGTTAAATCATTAATACAAACCAATTCAAAAGTAGGATCAGTCACCATTAATCTTGCTACTAATCTTCCTATTCTTCCAAAACCATTGATTGCAACTCTTATTGCCATAATATCATCTCCTCTTTCTATTATACATTATTTAAAATAATTATTACCAATAAATTCTCTAATGATAGAATCAGCAGGCACATTTTCTCCACTAATTGGTAAGGCTGTTCTCAATAAATTAATTAATCTTAAAGCCTCTGAATAATATGCACTATCTTCACTAATCGAAAACAATAAAGGTTCGGCAAACACTCTTAATACACCTAATTCATAAATTAAAGAAGTATTAAAAACAACATCAGCCTCATCTTGATAAGGGAAAACATATCTTTCTTCTCCCTCTCTAACGTTTTGCCAATTAGCTAAAGTTTTTTCCGCATTATAACCACGATGTTTATTATCTCTAATCATTCTTCTTAAAATACGATTATCGGTTGTCGATACACGATTATGGTTATCTAAATTAAGACTAGTTAATGGTGACAAATATATTTTAAATACTTGTCCTTTTTCAACAACAGGCATTAATTGAGGATTTAAAGCATGTAATCCTTCAATAATTAATATATCATTAGTAGCTAATACAATCTTTTTTCCACTCTTTTCACTTTTTCCAGAAATAAAATTATATATTGGTAATTCCACTTCATTATTTGATAACAAATCTTGCATTTGTTTTTTAAATAAATCAACATTTACAGCTGCTACCGATTCAAAATCATAAGCACCATTACTCTTCTTAGGTGTGCTTTCTCTATCTAAGAAATAATCATCAACTGATAATTCTCTTGGATTTAATCCCAAACTTTTTAAATACATAACTAACTTTTTCGAAGTTGTTGTTTTACCCGATGAAGATGGACCTGCAATTAAGATTAACCTTTTGTTATTACTCTTAATTGATTTAGCAATATCCATTAATCTTGAATTTTGATCATTTTCACACATATATATTAATTCTTTAGAACCATCTCTTGATGTTTCTCGATTTAAATCTGAAACATTACTTAAATTAATTTTTTCAATCCAATGATGATAATTTATAAATTCATCAAATAACATTTTGTGATGAACATAATCTTTAATTTGACAATCAACATAGACATTTGGAAAACTTAAAACTATGCCGTTACTATTGGTTTTAGTTAAATCAAACCATTTCAAAACTGAGGTATCAATAGGCATTTCACCATAAAAATAATCATACATACCTGCTAAACGATAAAAATTAACATAAGTATTACTGATATATCTTAATAAATCTGCTTTACTTTTTTCTTGATTTTTTTCAAAATAATCAATAGCATCTGTCCTTAATAAACTTAATTTTTCAAAGGGTATTTTTTGAGAAATTAAATTTTCCATTTCTTTATTAATAGTATTAATAATTTGATCATTAATTTCTTCTTTATAATCAACTATTTCTGTATAAATACCTCTATCTATAGAATGTTCAATAACGACATCTTTATTTAAAATATTTTTTACTGCTTTAATATATAAAAAGATTAATCCTCTTTCATAAACACGATTACCGATAATAGAAGACATATCAAATAGTTCAATTTGACAATCTTTTTGAATCTTAGTATTTAATTCGACAACTTTATAATTTATTTTACCAATTATAATAGGAAATTTATAATCATTAATGAATTTTTGACCAAACTCAAATAAAGTCGTTCCGAAAACAACTTCATATTCTTGATTTAAATATGTAACTTTAATATTGCTCATTTTATCCCTCTTTTATTCTTGATTAACTTTGAAAATAGTTTCTTTGATAATCCTAGTCGAATTATCAAAAGCTTTCTTTTCCTCATCGTTTAATGTTAACGGTACATAACCCATAACACCATTTTTACCGATGATAGTTGGATAGCCGATATATATATCACTATTTTGATTATAAGATGAAACTGTAAAAATAGAATTTTCATCATCTAAAATAGCATTAGTTAAACGTGCTAAAACCATACCAATACCATAATAAGTTGCACCTTTAGCTTTTATAATTTCTTGGGCAGCACTTCTTACTTTATCAGTCATAATATCTAATTCTCCTCTTGATAAGAAACGAGGTATTTCTACAGCACCTACTGATGAATTAGACCAACTTGGAAATTCACTATCTCCATGTTCTCCTAAAATATAGCCGTGAATATTTTTAGAATTTATTTTTAATCTTTCACTAATTAAGAAACGTAAACGAGCTGTATCTAAAGTTGTTCCTGTGCCAATTACTTTTGAACTAGGAAAACCAGAAAGTTTGAAAGTAAAATAAGTCATAATATCTACAGGATTAGTTGCTATTAAAAATAAGCCTTTAAAACCAGAGTTAACTACTGATTGAACAATTCCTTTAAAAACATCATAATTCTTTTGTACTAAATCTAAGCGAGATTCTCCAGGTGCTTGATTTACTCCGGCACAGATACAAACAATTTGAGCATCTGAACAGTCATTATAATCTCCAACTCTAATTTTTATTTTTGATGGTGCGAAGGCAAGACCATGATTTAAATCCATCGCTTCTCCATATGTTTTATCTCGATTAATATCGATTAAAATTAAATCAGTCACTTTTGTTCTTTGATTGATTAAAGTATAAGCATAACTCATGCCTACATTACCACAACCTACTATGACAACTTTATTGTTCATCTTAGCCACTCCCTTTATTATTATAATTATAACAAAAAAAATAATGGATTTCCATTATTTTATTTCGTTTTACTTTTATGCTTTTTAGGAAGCGCTACAACTCTAACTTTTTTACCAATTCTTTTTTCAAATCTTTTTTTAACACCTTCGGGTAAATTTGCTTTAATTGTTCTCATTTGTTCACCTCCATATTTGTATTATAATTATAGCATATTTATACTATAGTTTATCAATACTTTTCTTTATTATTTTTAAAATTGTTTCAAAATCATCGTCTTCAGCCATAACGTTTTTCTTAATTTGATGACATTTTTGACAACGATAAACAATTTTATATGTCTTTTTAAATTTTTCTATATTAATTGGTTCTAATAAACCATGGCATTTTTCTTTACGATCACCCGGATTAATATCAACATGTAATGAATATAAACAATGAGGGCAATGATCTCTAGCTGTATACCCCAAAGGTTTAACATCTTGTTGGCAAACTAAACATTTAAAACTTTCATCAATCATTGTAAATTTTTTCATCAATCACCTAACTCTATATGTTATTAACATATCTTTATCTTCTTGAGAAACTCTAAAACTGTCTCGACATTTGCTAATACCCTTATTTATAGTGAATTTATTCAATTGGTGAGATTTAAGAAAGCTTAAAGTTTCTTTTCTTCTTTTAATAAACATTTCACAAAATAACCAAGAAACAATCATATTTACATAATATTCTTTTTCTAAGTAAAATTTATTTAAAATAGAAAATATTTTTTCTGTATATTCATCATAATTAATAAAATTAAACAAAATTCTTAATCCTACTCTCCTAACAAAAGGTAAGTCAGATTTAATATATTCGTTAATTAATTGCCAATAATCTGCTTCTTGATTTTTAATGTTTACACTCAACAAATCACAATGTGCCCAATTATCAATTTTTAAAACATATTTATCCAAATTCTTTTTCATGGTGTTAAAATCTTTTATTTTACAAATAATTGAACCTTGAATAGCAATTGTTTCATAATAATTATCAATTTCTAAATCTAAAAATGATAAGTAATTACCTTTTAATATTTCCTTGGTCATTTCCTTTAATTGATTAGTTGTTAAAGCTAACATAGATAAATTAGTGTTTACAATTCTTTTTGCCCATTCTTGTTTATCTTTATTTTGAAATGATTCAATATAGTTAAGAAATTCTTTTTTATCTTTTACCAACCATTTTTCTTTGTTTAGTTCCATTATTTCACCTACTTAATTTTAGAGATTAAATCATTAGTTTCATCAACTGTCGTTTGAAAAGAAACATTATCTTGAAAATTATATTTTTTAGCATCTTCATCCCAAGCTTTTTGCTGATCAATTATAAAATTACTATTAAAAAGATTACCATATAAAGAATATGAATTAAGAAAATCATCGCTTTTAATTCTCATATTCAATAATTCTGAAACTCTTTTTTCATCAAAATTACCAAAAGATAAAATAGTATGAATATCGTAAAAATCTTTAATTCTTCTAAATTGTTTTCCTAATTTTAAATTCAATTGTAAATTTAATAAAGCTATATATATTTTGTTAGCTAAATGTTCTTCTAAAGAAATAGAATCGACAGAAAAATTTTGGTCTTTAGAAAATAATTTAGGTAAAGGTTTAGTAACTATATCCAAATTATTTTCTTTTCTCAAATCAACTGTAATTAAATGTTGAATATTATCTAATTCACATAATAATCGATAATTGATAGTAGCGTTTGTCGTTATAAATTGTTGTTTAATTGTATATTTAATTTTTTCTGTTTGTGTAGTTAAACCTATTATCATATTATTAGCCGCTTCCATATCATTTAGTACTGCCATATCAATATCAGTTAAAGGTCGATTTATTCTGCCTAAATTTGTAAATTGAGAAAAGCTACCCTTAAGCACAAATTTTTGTGAATTATTAAATAATTGTTCTAAAAAATGTCTACAAAAATAGTAAGTATAGCCATAATTTGAATGTATTTGTTGATTTTTAACCTCTCTTTGTATATATCCTTTTAATTGAGATCCTTTTTCAAAATCCATCATTTCACCTACTTTGTTAATAGTATTATATCAAATAAAAAAGCATTTTTATATTTTTTTTAATATGATATTATAAAACTAGGTGATGATATGTTAAACCTATTAAAAAATTGGAAAAAAATTGTTTTAGGATTAGTTATATTAATTGTTCTTTCTGGAGCTAGTTTCTTTTTATATATTGAATATCGAGCTAAATACAAGAACGTTATAATTGAATTAGGTAATGATAAGATTTCTGTTAATGATTTTCTAGTGGATTCAATGTATAAAAAAGACGCTAAAATAATTACAGATTTATCTAAAATAGATTTTTCTAAAGTTTCAGAAGTTGAAATTAAATTATCATATAAAGGTAAACAAGAAAAAGTAAAATTAAAGATCGTTGACACAAAAGCACCTGTTGTTGAATTTCAAGACATATTAAAATATAGTGGCTATAAAATAGATCCTAATGATTTTATTGTTAAAAAAGAAGACAAATCAGAAATGATTGTTACTGCCTCAGAAATAAAAGATACAACTGAATTCAAAGATTATGAAGTTGAAGTTACAGTGGCAGATATTTATGGTAATAAAACTACAAAGAAATGTATTTTAAAAACGACTTGGTTAAAACCAATTGTTTATGTGGAATTAGGAAGTGAATTTTCAATCGCTACTGTAGTTGAAAACTTTGAAAGAGATAGTGATAAAATTTCACAAAGTGAGATTATTAAGTTAATCCCTTAAAAATTGGTGAATATAATTTAAAAGCTACTTATAATGGAAAAAAATATACATCCAAAGTAATTGTTCAAGATACAAATGGACCAACTCTAGAATTAAGAAATATAACTATTTATGAAAATAAAACAATATCTAAAGATAACTTTATTAAAAGTGTTTATGATAAAGCTGGAGAAGTAACAACAACTTTAATCACAGCAATAGATTATAAGAAATTTGGAACTCAAGATATTACAATCGAAGCAGTAGATATAAACAATAATAAAACTACTCAAATTGCTAAATTAGTAATTTTACAAGATACAAGGGGGCCGGTTTTTTCAGGAATAAACGATTTAACTGTTAATAAATACACTGATATTAATTACAACAATGGTGTTAAAGCAGTAGATGCTAACGATGGTAATTGTGCTTTTTCAGTTAATACAAGCAAAGTAAATGTCTCAGCTGCAGGAACATATTACGCAACTTATACTTCTAAAGACGCTAAAGGTAATATCTCAACTGCTAAAAGAAAAATTACTGTTAGACATGATCAAGCTGATACAAATAGAAAATTTGATGATTATTATAATAATCATCTAGCTGGTAAAAGTGCTTTAGGAATGGCAGCAACTATAAAATCAACTATACCTTACAATTCAAATTGGGGTGGAGACGATCCAATTTGGTATGCATTAACATATAACAATGGTAATTGTTATGTTCATGCTCTTTTGTTACAAAAAGCCTTAACAAAAGCTGGCATAACTAATCAGTTGATTCATGTTATCGATAAAACTCATTATTGGAATTTAGTTTTTTCAGGAGGAGTATGGAGACATTATGATTCTACTCCTGGTTCTCATATAGTTGGACCAGCTACTGATACCCAAAAATATGAAAGCTCAGCTATGAGAGGGAGAAATTGGGATCGTTCTGCTTATCCATTTGCTAATTAGTAAGGAGACAGATTGTGATAATTAATATTCTTTTTTGGTGTTACTCCGGGAATATGACCGCTTTTAATGGCTCCTATCATGCCAAATTT
>CAYWQQ010000011.1:13699-17006 GCA_964461005.1 uncultured Muribaculaceae bacterium | reverse complement strand
TAATATCTAGTATTTATCTTATTTTTATTATATAATAAAAATAGTTTAATAGCAATAATCCGAGGTGATAAAATGAAAAAATTAAATAATCAAGGTTTTTTTCTGATTGAAACAATTGCAATTGTTGGTATTGTTATTACAATTTTAGTAATGTTATATTCACAAATAGCAACAACTCAAAAGAACTATCAATTAAATAGTAAATACAATACTTCAGAGACTATTCATGCTGCTAAAACAATTCAAGAATATTTAAATCAAGAAGGAATAACTTCTTTAGTTTCAGATTTAAGTACTAATCCCATTTTAGATATCACAAGTTATGAGTTTGATTCTACTGGATATTATGGACAATTATTGAGTGACTTAGGTATAAATAAAATATATTTTTCAGTTTATGATGTCTCACCAATTATTAATTATTATGGAACTTATAATATTGATTTAGGAATGTTAAGATTTTTAAAATCTTTAAGAGTTATTGATACTAGTTCAAATTATAGAATTATTATGTCATTTAGTAATGGTGAATATTCTAGTTTAATTTTAAATTGAGGTGATTAGGTGAAAAATTTAGGATTTTCAACAATCGAATTATTAGTAAGTTTTGTAATTATTTCATTAATAGCATTAGCAATGTTTAAAACAGTAATTGATCTAACTGATCAAATAGATCAATATGAAAAAATGTCAGAAATTGCTATTGTTAGAGGAACCATTTTAAATAATGTGAAAAAAGATTTGTTACAAAGAAAAATTTATGGAGTAAATATCTGTGGTTGTAGCTGTCTGGATATTGTTTTTCAAGATTTAAATGTAAAAAGATTAATCGTTAATTCTACAGAAAAAACTATTAGGTATGGCAACAAAGCTGAAAGATTACCAGATGGTTATTATTTTTTAAATAATTTAACTAATATAAATGATTTTATTACATATCAATCGTCAACTTTAACAATGCCAATTACTAAATTAAATACAATTTTAAATATTAAAATTGCTATTAGAAATTTAAAAGATAATAATACTTATGATATAAATATTATTCATCAATATGATAGTCGTCAAACTGGATATTTACCAGCGTTTGTTCAAAATAATATAGATACATGTGAATAAGATACATTATGTATCTTATTTATTTTATGATATAATTAATTAGGTGATTAACATGAAGAGAAGCGAAGTAGACAAAACAAAAGTAACTCCAATGATGTCTCAATATTTAGATATAAAAGAAGAAAATGAAGATGTCATTTTAATGTTTCGTTTAGGTGATTTTTATGAAATGTTTTTTGAGGATGCTGAAGTTATTTCTAAAGAATTAGATTTGGTTTTAACTGGAAAAAATGCTGGATTAGAAGATCGAATTCCTATGTGTGGTATTCCATATCATGCTGCTAATAATTATTTAGAAAAATTAATAAACAAAGGATATAAAGTTGCTATCTGTGAGCAAGTAGAAGACCCCAAAATTGCTCAAGGTATTGTTAAAAGAGAGGTTATTCAAATTATTTCGCCAGGGACAATTATGAATGGTGATTTATTGGATGAAAATAGTAATAACTTTATTGGAAGTGTTCGTGATTTTGATCATTCTTATGTATTAACTTATGCTGATTTATCAACTGGAGAAATATTTATTACATTAATTGATCATACAAAAGAAGCTTTATTAAATGAAATATTATCTTTAAATATTAGAGAGATTATTCAAGATGATAAAGTCGATAAAACAATCATTGATATACTAAGAAATAAATATAAAATAATTGTATCTATTTTTAACCAAGAAAATTCTGATAAAAAATATAAATATTTATATGATGATTTCACTGATATTCGCTATATTTCAGGAGTTAAACATTTAGTAGCGTATTTAAATGAAACTCAAAAAAGAAGTTTAGATTATTTGCAAAAAGTAAGTGAAAAACAATCTAAAGATATTATGAAAATGGATATTTATACTAAAAGAAATTTAGATTTAGTTGAAAATAGTCGCTTAAAAACAAGAAATTTTTCTTTGTTATGGTTATTAGATAAAACTAAGACAGCTATGGGAAGTCGTAATTTAAAAAGATGGATAGAAAATCCTTTGACTAATCACGCTGTAATCGAAAAAAGATATGATATGATTGAAACTTTATTAGAAGAATTTATTTTAAAAGAAGAACTACAAGCACTGTTATACCAAATTTATGATTTAGAAAGATTATGTGGAAGAATTTCTTATGGCAATATGAACGCTAAAGATTTATTACAATTAAAGAAATCTTTAAAAGTATTACCTGATATTCAAAATATATTGATAAATTTAAATTATTCTAAAACAATTAATTGTTTACAAGACTTGTATGAGCTATTAGAAAAAAGCATCAATGAAGAAGCTCCTCTTAGTTTAAGAGAAGGATTTTTAATTAAAACTGGGTATAATTTAGAACTTGATCAAATTAAAAACGATAAAAAAGGAGATACCGATTTTATCTTAAGAATTGAACAAGAAGAAAGAGAAAAAACCGGAATTAAAAATTTAAAAGTTGGTTTTAACAAAATTTTTGGTTATTACATTGAAGTTACTAAGGGAAATATTCCTTTGGTAAAAGAAGAATTTAATTATCAAAGAAAACAAACTTTAGCTAATTGTGAAAGATATATTACACCTTTGCTAAAAGAAAAAGAAGAATTAATTATTGGTGCTGAAGAAAGAATAATTGAATTAGAATATAATATATTTATGGAAATCAAAGAAGAAACAAAAAAATATATTTCGGAGATTCAAATTATTGCTAAAACAATAGCTGAGATTGATACCTTAGTTTCTTTAGCGGTAGTAGCTGAAAAAAACAATTATATTCGTCCAAAATTAAATCAACAAAAACAAATCAAGATTATCAATTCTCGTCATCCATTAATAGAAAATGTTATGAAAGAAGAATTTGTACCAAACGATATTATTTTAGATGAAGATACAAATATTTTAATTATTACTGGACCTAATATGGCAGGTAAATCAACATATTTAAGACAGTTAGCAATTATATCAATTATGGCTGCTATCGGTTCATATGTGCCTGCAGAAGAGGCAGAAATATATATTTTTGATCAAATTTTTACTAGAATTGGTGCTAGTGATGATTTAGTAAGTGGTGAATCAACATTTATGGTTGAAATGATTGAAGCAAACAATGCTATTCAAAATGCAACTGAATCTTCACTAATATTGTTTGATGAATTGGGAAGAGGAACAGCAACATATGATGGTATGAGTTTAGCTCAATCAATTATTGAATATATTCATGATCATATA
>CAYWQQ010000011.1:0-13657 GCA_964461005.1 uncultured Muribaculaceae bacterium | reverse complement strand
CATTATCACGAATTAACAGTATTAGAAGAAAAATTAGATAAAGTCAAAAATATTCATGTTTCAGCTTTAGAAGAAGATGGTAATATTATTTTTCTTCATAAGATTAAAGCAGGGGCTGTTGATAAGAGTTATGGTATTCATGTGGCAAAGCTTGCTAAATTACCTAATTCATTAATCAAAAGGGCAAATGAAATATTGCAAGTATATGAAAAGACTACAATTAAAAGACTAATTATACAAGAACAATTACCTTTAGAAACATCTAAAGAAAATCTGTATCAAGACATTATTGAAAGAATTAAAGAAATTAATGTGTTAGAAAAAAGCCCATTAGAAGCATTAAATATTTTAGATGAATTAAAGAAAGAAGTAATTAATAAGGAGTTGGACAATGATTAATATCAATCAAATAATTGAAAAAAAATTAAAACTAATTTTAGAAGAATTAGGATATAGTGATGAACCACAAATATTAATTTCTTCAAGACCTGATTTAGGTGAGTTTCAATATAATGGTGTCATGAGTATTGCTAAAGTAATAAATGCTAACCCTTTATTTATAGCTGAAAAAATTTGTTTAGAATTAAAAAAAGATAATTCATTTACTAATATAAATATTGCCGGACCAGGTTTTATAAATATTTCATTAAATTTAGAATATTTAATGGAATTAGTTAATCAAAAAGAAGAAAATATTAATAAAAATAAAACTATTTTTTTTGATTATGGTGGAGCTAATGTAGCTAAAAGTTTACATGTGGGTCATTTGAGAAGTGCAAATATAGGTGAAGCTTTAAAAAGATTAGCTAACAGGTTAGGCTATAAAACAATTTCTGATGCTCATTTAGGTGATTGGGGAAGACCCATGGGTTTAATTATTTTAGAAATAAAAAAACGTTATCCCAATTTGAAATACTTTAATAATGATACTTCTGAAGATATAGTTTTAACTAATAAAGATTTAGAAGAAATTTATCCTTATGCTTCTAATCGTGCTAAAGAAGATGAAGAATACTTAAATACAGCTAAAGAAATTACTATGCAATTACAAAATGGTCATATTGGTTATACTAGTCTCTGGGAAAAAATAATAGCAGTTTCTAAAAACAGTATTAAGAAAATTTATGATGAATTAAATACAACTTTCGATTTATTTGAAGGTGAAAGTGATAGTCAAAAATATATCGAACCTTTAATGGAATTTTTAAAATCAAAAAATTTGGTAAAAGAGAGTGAAGGAGCACTAATTATTGAATTAGAAGAAGAAGAAGACAATGCTCCAATACCACCTTTACTATTAAAAAAAACTGATGGTGCTATTTTATATGCAACAACTGAAATGGCAACAATTTATTCTCGTCTTAAAAATTATCAACCCGATGAGATTTGGTATATTGTTGATAATCGTCAAAGTTTACATTTCAAGCAAGTTTTTAGAGCTATCTTGAAATCACAAATGGCTTTACAAACCAAATTAGAATTTCTTGGTTTTGGAACCATGAATAATGAAGATGGCAAGCCATTTAAAACGCGAGATGGCAATGTTATGACTTTAGAATCTTTATTGGATTTAGTTACGATTGAAACAGAAAAAAGATTGAATATTGAAATACAAGATAATCGTCAAACAATAGCACGTTCCTTAGCAATTGCCACTGTTAAATATGCTGATTTGTTACCTAATCGTAGTACTGATTATGTTTTTGATCCTCAAAAATTTAGTGAATTAGAAGGAAAAACAGCACCATATTTATTATATTCAGTCATTAGAATTAAATCGTTAATTAAAAAAGGAATAGAAAACAACCTAAAAATTCAATCTATAACTAATCTTGAACAAGTTACAGCTAAACAGGTTGCTTTAACTTTGGTTAAAAAAGGATTAGTCTTAGAACAAGCTTTTAAGGAAAAATCTTTGAATGAAATATCCAATTATTTATATGAATTAGCAAGTATATATAACCGCTTTTATCAAGAATGTCCTATTTTAATTGAAAAAGATGAAATTATTAGAAATTCTTGGTTTAGTTTGTCAAATAAAGTTTTAGAAACAATGGTTGAACTATTAGATATTTTAGCAATTGATATTCCCGAAAAAATGTAGTAGTATTAACTTATAAATATGAGGTGAAACATGAAAAAATTAGTTGGTATTTTAATTATTTTGTTAGGAGTAATGTTCTTATTATCAAATTTTGATATTGTTATTATCAAAAACATTAGAGATTTATTATTTGCTATTTTCTTAATGTTATTAGGAATAGGTGGTATAGCAACCAAAAAAAGATTTGACTATTTCTTCATTTCAATAATAATTTTTGGATTTTTATTATTACTAAACTATACTGGAATAATTAATTATAATTCTGTCTGGTTAATATTTTTTCCAATTATTATAATAGAAGTAGGTTTATCATTTATTATTAAACCAAAAAGAAAAGAAATTATTGTATCAAATGATTCGAAATTTAATGCTTTCTTTTCTGGTGTTGAAGAAAAAGTTGTCAGCAAAAACTATACTAATAGTCAAATAAGCGCTGTTTTTGGTGGTTGTGATGTTGATTATCGTGACATTGAGATTAAAGATGAAATCGGATATATTTCCGTTAAAGCAATTTTTGGTGGAGCAACTATTTATGTTTCTAAAGATGTAAAAGTTGAAGTTCAAGGTACTCCAATAGCAGGAGGAGTAGAAAACAAAACTAAATCCAATCCTGATGCTAAAAAAACATTGCTAATTGACTATACATTAATTTTTGGTGGAATTGAGATTAAAAACTAAGAACAAGAGGAATAAAAAAAATATTTGTAGAGAATTTAGTGGTTGGTGAAAACTAAAGAATATCTTTTTATTTGTAGCTTGGGAGTTGTTTTAATGAACTAATAGTAATTAAAACCGGTTTAAGACCGTTATCATGTCGAGTGCACAATTGTGAACTAAGGTGGTACCGCGATTTTTCGTCCTTATTATATAAGGGCGATTTTTTGTTTTTATGATATAATTAAGAAGATAGGAGTCAACTATGAAATTAAAAATAAATTGGGCTTTTGAAAAATTTATTAAAAAATATAATATAAGTAATGAAAAAATTAATAGAAAATATATTCATTCTTATCGTACAGCAGCTATAGCTTATAAGATTGCTAAATCACTAAAATTGACTAAAGAACAACAAGAAATGGCATATTTAATGGGTTTACTGCATGATTTAGGAAGATTTGAACAAGTAATTAAATATGATACATTTAATGATTTACAAAGTTTAGATCATGGTGATTTTGGGACGGAATTATTGTTTGAAAAAGGAATGATTAGGGACTTTATTAAAGATAAGAAATATGACAATGTTTTAAGCAAAGCCATAAAATATCACAATAAATTTGCTATTGGTGTTGAGTGTAATGAAGAAGAATTATTATTTTCAAAAATAATTAGAGATGCCGACAAGTTGGATATTTTTAATATTTTAGCAACTCAAAAAATTTATCGTCAACAATCAGATGCTGAACTTAGTGATTATATAAAGAAAGCAATTGAAAACAAGTCTTTAGCACAATATACAAAAAATTACAATGGCAAAGATTTGTTATATATTAATTTATTATTTGTTTATGATTTAAATTTTAAATATTCAATCAATCATTTGGCAAGAAAAAAATATTTAGAAAAACTATTAAAAATTTATAAAATAACAGATGAAAAATATGCAAAAACTATTACAAAAGATTTTTATCAAAAAGTAAAGGAAGTGAATAAAGATGTTAGATATAAAATATAATCATCAACAAGTAGAAGCAGACAAATATGATTTTTGGTTAAAAAAAGAATTATTTAAATCTGGAGATGAAAGAAAAGAACCATATTGCATTGTTATTCCACCTCCAAATGTTACTGGCAAATTACATTTAGGTCATGCTTGGGATACGACCTTGCAAGATATATTAATCCGTTATAAAAAACTAATGGGTTATGACGTTTTATGGTTACCTGGTATGGATCATGCTGGTATTGCTACACAAGCTAAAATTGACAAAAAACTAAAAGAACAAGGCATTAAACCAAGATCAATGAACAGAGAAGATTGGTTAAAAATAGCTTGGGAATGGAAACATGAATATACTAATAATATTCATTTACAATGGAAAAAATTGGGACTTAGTTTAGATTATTCTAAAGAGAGATTTACTTTAGATACAGGTTTAAGTTTAGCTGTTAACAAAGTATTTATTGATTTATATAATCAAGGATTAATCTATCGTGGGGAAAGAATAATCAATTGGGACCCCGAAGCAATGACGGCATTATCCAATGAAGAAGTTATTTATAAAGATGTTGCTGGAGCTTTTTATCATTTAAAATATTATTTTGAAGATAAAAAAAATTATTTAGAAATAGCTACGACAAGACCTGAAACTTTATTTGGTGATACGGCAGTAGCAGTAAATCCGAAAGATGAAAGATATAGTCACTTAATTGGTAAAAATGTTATTTTACCAATAGTAAATAAATTGATTCCCATCATAGGTGATGAATATGCTGATATGGATTTTGGAACAGGAGTTGTAAAAATCACTCCAGCTCATGATCTAAATGATTTTGAAGTGGGAAATCGTCATCAATTAGAAAGAATCAAAGTTATAAATCCAGATGGAACAATGAATGAAAGAGCTTTAATCTATAAAGGATTAGATCGTTTTGATTGTAGAAAAAAATTAGTAGATGATTTAAAAAATCAAGATATATTAATAAAGATAGAAAAAATGAATCATTCAGTTGGACATAGTGAAAGAACTGATGCTATAGTTGAACCATATTTATCAAAGCAATGGTTTGTAAAAATGAGACCTTTAGCAGATAGAGTATTACTAAATCAAAAAGACAAAGACACAAAAGTAAACTTTGTTCCTAAGAGGTTTGAAAAGATCATGAATCATTGGATGACAATTACTCATGATTGGTGTATTTCGCGTCAACTATGGTGGGGTCATCGTATTCCAGCTTGGTACAAAGGTGAAGAAATATATGTTGGATTAGAAGAACCTAAAGGTGAAGGTTGGCAAAGAGATGAGGATGTTTTAGACACTTGGTTCAGTAGTGCATTATGGCCATTCAGCACTTTAGGTTGGCCTGAAAATAATGAGCTAGTTAAAAGATATTATCCCAATAATGTATTAGTAACAGCCTATGATATTATTCCTTTTTGGGTAAATAGAATGACTTTTCAAGGATTACATTTTTTAAATGAAAGGCCATTTAAAGACTGCTTAATTCACGGTTTAATTCGTGATAAAGATGGTAAAAAAATGAGTAAATCATTAGGAAATGGTGTTGATCCAATTGATGTTATTGAAAAATTTGGAACTGATGCTTTGCGTTTATTCATAACAACTAATTCAGCATTAGGACAAGATTTAAGATATGATGAGGAAAAAGTTAAATCATCATGGAATTTTATTAATAAGCTTTGGAATGCTTCTCGTTTTACTTTAATGAATTTAGAAGATTTTAAAGAAGAAAAATATAATTTTGACAATTTAACTGTTTATGATGAATGGATTCTATATAAATTTAATCATAATTTAAAAGATATCATCAAACATATGGAAAAATATGAATTTAATATTGTTGGTAATTTAATTAACAATTTCTTTTGGAATGAATTTTGTGATTGGTATATTGAATTTTCTAAATTAACTATTGAAAACGATTCGACAAAATCAACTTTAATTTATATTTTGACAAGTATTATTCAAATATTACATCCGTTTATTCCTCATGTAACTGAAGAAATATATCAACAATTGCCTTTTTCAAAAGAATCAATATTATTAAGTGAATATCCAAGATATAATTCTAAATACAAAAATAATAATATTGTCCCCCGAATAATAGAAATAATAACAAAGATTAGAAGTTTTAAACAAGAAAATAATTTATCAAAAGAATGTATAATAGTAAATAAGTTAGATGATTTAAATTTAATAAAAGAAAACGAAAAAATTATTAAAAAACTAACAAAACTAGAGATTGTAGATAAAATTGAAGAAAATTATTGCCAACAAGAAATAATTTTTAGTTTTGGGAAAATTATTGTTGGTTTTCCATTAATAGAAATATCACAATTAGATTTACAAAAAGAAAGAGACGAATTAATTAAAAACATTACAAGAAGAAAGAGTTTGCTTTCTAATCAAGGTTATATATCAAAAGCACCACAAGAAATAATCGAAAAAGAGCAAGCTGATTTATTAGCTGAGGAAAAGAAATTAGCTAATATAAACAAAAAAGATATAAAATAAAATATATGATATAATAAAAATAATTAAAGAAATAGGTGAATTATGAAACTAAAAGGTAACTTTTTTTATACAATTAGAGAAAATATTAAAGATGAAGATTCTACTAGTAGCAATTTGTTAGTTAGAAGTGGAATGATTAAAAAGATTTCGTCTGGAATCTATACTTTTATGCCTTTGGGATTAAGGGTAGCCCAAAAAATTGAAAGTATAATTCGTCAAGAAATGAATGATACTGGTGCAGCTGAATTACTGATGAGTCATTTATTACCAGTTGATGTTTTAGATAAATCAGGAAGAAATAAATCTTTTTCTAATAGTATTTTCCGTCTTAATGATCGCAACGAAAGAGAATATGTTTTAGGGCCAACTCATGAAGAGTTTTTCACTCTTGCTGCTGCTCAAAAAATAAGATCATATAAAGATTTGCCTTTTAATTTATATCAATTTCAAACTAAATTTAGAGATGAAGCTAGACCAAGATATGGTTTGATTCGTGTTCGTGAATTTATTATGAAAGATGCTTATTCTTTTGATAAAGATTTAGAAGGTTTAGATGTTTCTTATCAAAAAATGAAAATAGCCTATAAAAATATTTTTGATAAGATGAATTTAAATTATAAAATTGTAACTGCAGACACAGGTGCTATGGGTGGAATGTTATCTGAAGAATTTCAGGCTATAACTGATATTGGAGAAGACACTGTGGTTCTTTGTGATAAATGTGATTATGCTTCAAACATTGAAGTTAGTTTATGCAAAAACGAAATAATTGAAAATTCTGAGTTAGAAAAAACAAAAGAGTTGATTTATACTCCAGATGTTAAATCTATATCTGAAATAGCATCGTTTCTTAATTTGCCAGAAGAAAAATTTGTTAAAACAATTATCTATAAAATTGATAATAAACCATACGCTATATTAATTAATGGCTGCGATGAAATAAACGAAACAAAATTAAGAAAAGCTTTAAATGCAGAAACAGTAGAAATGGCTGATGAAGAAACAGTTAAAAAAGTTACAAATGCAGAAGTTGGTTTTGCAGGGCCAATTGGTTTAACAATACCAATTATTATGGATGGAAAGATTCTTAATATAAAAAATTTTATTGTTGGAGCTAACAAAACCAACTATCATTACAAAAACGTAAATTTACAAGATTTTACAGTAAAACTAACAACAGATATAAGATTAGTAAAAGAAAAAGATAAATGTCCAATTTGTGGTGGTAATATTTATTTTAAAAAAGGAATTGAAATTGGTAACATTTTTAAATTAGGAACTAAATATTCAGAAGCATTAGATTTATATTATTCTGATCAAAACAACCAATTAAACCCAGTAATTATGGGTAGCTATGGCATTGGTATTGGTCGTATTATGGCGGCTGTTATTGAACAGCATAATGACGAAAACGGTATGATTTGGCCAGCAACAATTGCACCTTATCAAGTGGGTATTGTTTTAATAAACGCTAATGATCCTGAGCAAAGTAAATTAGCCAATCAATTATATGAAACATTAAAAGCAAATAATATTGAAGTTTTACTTGATGATCGCGACGAAAGAGCGGGCATTAAATTTAATGATTTAGATCTAATTGGTATTCCATGGCGTATTACGGTTGGTAATAAGATCAAAGATAACCTTGTTGAATTAAAATCAAGATCTGAAAAAGAAACAAGGGATATACTAATTGAAAATGTTGTAAAAGAAATAAAAAGTAGATAATTTCTACTTTTTTTTGAGGAAGTTTCTTGATATTTATCTAATAACTAATTAGGTGATTATTATGATGATAAAAGAAATTCCGATTGAAGAAAAACCAAGAGAAAGAGCTTTGAAATACGGAATAAACAATATTTCAAATGAGGATTTAATAGCCATACTATTAAGAACAGGAAGTAAAGATAATTCTGTAAAAGATTTAGCAGTAAAAATATTGTGTAATATTGATAGCAATTTAAAATTGCTGAATTATAATTCTTTAATGAATATAAAAGGAATAAAACAAGTAAAAGCTCTAATACTATTAGCAGCTTTAGAATTAGGAAAAAGAGCCTATCAGCAAATTTCTATTCAACAAATAAAGGCAGATAATCCTGATAGTATTTATAAATATTTTAAAAGTATTGTTAACGATTCAAAGCAAGAACATTTTTACACTTTATATTTAGATCAGAAAAAGAATGTAATTAATTATAAAGAATTATTTATTGGAACAATAAACATGAGTATTGTTCATCCTCGTGAAATTTTTAAAGAAGCATATTTAGCATCTGCTTCCGCAATTATTTGCCTTCATAATCATCCTACCGGATATACAGATCCATCTTTGGAAGATATTGAATTAACTAAAAAATTAGTTGAAATTGGCAAATTAAATGCTATACCTATTATTGATCATATTATTATCGGTGAAAATAAATATTATAGTTTCTTTGAAAACAATAAAATATGATATAATTTAAAAAGAGGTGTAAATATGAAAATAGTAAAAAGTTTATTGTTTAGTTTGTTAATCTTGTTTTTATTTAGTTATTGTTTAGTAACTATAACTGTTGTTAGTATTGATAATATTGCTTTTAAATCAAATTTTATCAAAGAAGTTTTAGATGATAAAAAAATTAGTTTAGAATTATATACAAATTTTAAAAGACATTATTTGAATTATAATTTAGAACCAGAAAATGAAACAGAAAATGAAATAGTGTTTGCTTTAAAAAGAGCTGTTTACAAAACTTTTGATGAAAACTTTGTAAAAAGCATTTATATTTCCATGTTTGATCAATATAGAGAATTTATTATAAATGGTGATGAAACTTTTGTTTTAAAATTTAGTCTTGTTGATCAAAAAGAAAAAATTAAGGTAAATTTAAAAATAGAGTTAAAAAACATTTCAACAAACACATTTAGTGATGAAGAGATTGATAAGCAAGTTGATATTTTATTTAAAACAAAAAATTTTGAAAAAAAATATTATATTAGTGATATTAATACAAAAAATATTAATAAATTTATTCATATTCTACGTTTAATTAAAAATTCTTATTATATTGTATCCGTTGTTATATTTGGATCAGTCTTTGCATTAATGTTGTTATTTAAAAAAATGTCGAAAGCTATTATGTGGTTTGGTTCAACATGCTTAAGTAGTAGTATTGTAGCATCATCATTGTTTCTTTTATTAAAAGAAGCAGTCATAATTATGGAACTAGAAAACGCAAATTTAGCTGAGGTTATCAGTTTCTCATTAATTACAAAAACTATAGATTGTGGTTTAAATGTATCGATTATATCAATGTTTATCAGCATCGCAATTATAATAAGTGGTTTCTTTTTTAAAAAATTTGGAGGGTTAAAAAATGAAACTCAACAATAAAAAAATTATTGTAACTGGTGCAGGATCAGGAATAGGTAAATCATTAACTTTACAATTATTAGAAAAGGGTGCCTATGTTTTTGCCCTAGATATTAATAATGAAAATTTAAAAGAATTAAACAAAATAGTAAATGATTCCAACAAATTATTTATATATCAAATTGATTTGGAACAAGAAGCAGAGATAGAAAAATTTTGTTATTTAATTAAAAAAAACAATATAATTGTTGATGGAATCATTAATAATGCTGGAATTATTCAACCTTTTCAAAATTTAGAAAAATTGAGTAATATAACTATCAAAAAGATAATGAATATTAATTTTTATGCTCCTTTATTATTTACTAAATTACTTATACCAGATTTAAAAATTAGACCAGAAGCCGCAATTGTAAATGTATCCAGTATGGGAGGCTTTTTTCCTTTTCCTGGGCAAAGTGTTTATGGAGCCTCAAAAGCAGCATTAAAGCTCTTAACTGAAGGAATATATTCAGAATTATTAAATACTAATATATCTGTTTTAGTTGTTATGCCTGGAGCTGTTGATACTGATATTGTTAAAAATTCAAATGTAAATATTAGTAATACAAATTCAAAAATGGTTTTAACATCATCAATTAAGGCAGCTTCATTAATAATTAAGGCAATTGAAAAAAACAAATATAAATTGTATATTGGTAAAGATGCTAAAATTATGAATTTCTTGTACAAAATAAGTCCAAAATATGCAATTAAAAAAATAAATAGATTAATGAAAAAAGCACTAGGTAGATAAAGCTATAAAATAATTACCAAAAATAACATTTTGTTTGACTAGAAAAGGCATTCGTGATACAATTTATCTGCTAGACCTCGGTCTACAACCGCACGAACAAGGTTTTAAAACATTATATGTACCTTTTAGGCGAGTCTTAGTGAAAAAAGGAGGCAATTTATGAAAGCAATAATCGAAACTGGTGGAAAGCAATATTATGTTGAAGTTGGTTCAGAAATCTATATTGAAAAATTAGACATTGAATCAGGCAATAAAGTTGTTTTTGAAAAAGTTTTAATGTTAAATGGTGTAGCTGGAAATCCATATTTAACTAATATATTGGTTGAAGGCGAAGTTTTAAAACACGGTAAACAAAAAAAAATTACTATTTTTAAATATTTACAAAAGAAAAGTTCTCATAAAAAACAAGGTCATAGACAACCTTATACAAAAGTAAAAATTACTAAGATAGCTTAGGAGTTTTCATGATAAAAGTAGAAATAATAAATAAAGAAGATAAAGTAAGTAAAATAATAATTAGCGGTCATGCTTTATATGATAAGTATGGAAAAGATATTGTATGTGCTGCAGTAAGCACAGCAACAATAACTACTATTAATAATATTTTATCTTTAAATAAATCCATTGAATATCTTGAAGAAAAAGATAAATTAACAATTATTGTTATTAAAGAAAATCCAGACACATATAAGTTGTTAAATAACTTAATCATTATGCTAAAAGATCTTTCTAAAACTTATCCTCAAAATGTTCAAATAATATAGGAGGTGTAATTGTGTTAAAATTAAATATTCAATTTTTTGCCCATAAAAAAGGCCAAGGTTCAACATCTAATGGTCGCGACTCTGAATCTAAAAGATTGGGAGCTAAAGCTGGAGATGGAGAATTAGTAACTGGCGGATCAATTTTATATCGTCAAAGAGGCACTAAAATTTTTCCGGGCGTTAATGTTGGAAAAGGTAAAGATGACACTTTGTTTGCAAAAATTCCAGGATATGTTAAATTTGAAATGATTGGAAAAAGTCGTAAACAAGTTAGTATTTATGAAACAAAATAAGACGAGAGTCTTATTTTTTGATAAAATGAATAAAGGAAGTGATTTATATGTTTGTCGATGAAGTCATAATAAAAGTTATTGCTGGAAAAGGTGGAGATGGCTGTACTGCTTTTCGTCGTGAAAAATATGTACCATTAGGTGGACCGGATGGTGGTAATGGTGGCAAAGGTAGCGATATTATTTTTAAAGTTGATGAAGGTTTGAGAACTTTACTTGATTTAAGATATAATAAAATAATTAAAGGTGATAAAGGCCAAAATGGTTCTGGAAAAAACAAAACTGGAAGACAAGCTGAAGATATAATAATTGAAGTTCCTCCCGGAACAATTATTAAAGATGTTGATTCTGATTATTTATTAGCTGATTTAAATAAAAAAGGTCAGGAATATATAGTTGCTAAAGGTGGAAGAGGTGGAAATAAAGCTTTTGCTAGCCATCTTCATCCGGCTCCAGATATTTCTGAAAATGGTGAACCCGGGGAAGAAAGAACCTTAAAAGTTGAATTAAAACTTTTAGCAGACGTTGGCTTAGTAGGTATGCCTAGTGTTGGGAAATCAACTATTTTATCTGTTGTTTCAGCATCAAAGCCAAAAATAGCTGCATATCACTTTACCACTTTACAACCCAATTTAGGAGTGGTTAGAACAACAGATAACAGATCCTTTACCATAGCAGATTTACCTGGTTTAATTGCAGGAGCATCACAAGGAGAAGGTTTAGGAGATGAATTTTTAAAACATATAGAAAGAACAAAAGTTATTGGCCATATCATTGATATGAGTGCTTTTGAAGGTAGAGATCCTTATGAAGACTATTTAGTTATTAATAAGGAATTAGAAGAATTTAATCCTCAATTAATAAAAAAACCAATGATTATTATTGCTAATAAAATGGACATGGAATCTGCAAAAGCCAATTTAAAGGAATTTAAGAAAAAAGTAAAACTTCCTATTTATGAAATTAGTGCCATAAAAAATCAAGGCTTAGATAAAGTTCTTTTAGAATTAGCTGACATGTTAGATGCAATTCCAGATCAACCATTATTTAAAGAAGAAGTATTTGAAGATTTTGTATTATATAAATTTCAACAAGAAAAACCATTTACAATTTCTAAGGAAAGTGGAGAATTTATTGTTCGTGGTGAAACTGTTGAAAAATTATTAAAGATGACTAAATTTAATACAACAGATGGAACTTTCCGTTTTATGAACAAACTAAGATATTTAGGAATTGATGCAGAATTAAAAAAAATGGGTGTAAAGGAAGGCGACACAGTTCGCATTTTAAATCATTTATTTGAATACAAAGATTAAAAGTTTTATCAAAAGATAAAACTTTTTTAATTATTATCTTTTCATGTTATAATAATAATAGGTGATAATATGTATGCATATATACAAGGAAAAGTAGTAGAAATTAATGGTACTTATATTATTTTAGAAAATAATCAAATGGGTTATTTGATTAATACTCCCAATCCTTATTCTTTTGAAATTGATCACGAATATAAGATATATTTATATCAACATATTCGTGAAGAAGAAAACACTTTGTATGGATTTAAAAATTTGGAACAAAAAGCTTTGTTTTTAAAGTTAATTAACGTTAAAGGATTAGGACCAAAAATGGCTTTACCTTTTTTAGCTACTGGTAGTGTTGAAGGAATTGTTGATGCAATAGATCGAGAAAACATTTTATATTTAAAAAAATTCCCCAAGATTGGTGATAAAATTGCCCGACAAATTATATTAGATTTAAAAGGAAAACTAGTAAATAGCAATCAACCAATTAAAGATGAAAGAACAGACGAGTTAATTGAAGTGTTAAAAGGTTTTGGTTATAAAAGTCCTGACATAATGAAGGTTATTTCTAAAATTAACATTAATAATCCTTTAGAGGAACAAATAAAGGAAGCATTAAAATTATTTTTAAAGTAGGTGAATAAAATGGAACAAGAAAGAGTAGTTACTAATTATGAATTAGAAGAAGATACTTTTGAAAAAACAATTCGACCTGATAGCCTTGATGAATATATCGGACAATCAGATGTCAAAGATAATTTAAAGGTATTTATTGAAGCTGCAAAAATGAGAGATGAATCTTTAGATCATGTTTTATTATATGGTCCTCCTGGTTTAGGTAAAAC
>CAYWQQ010000010.1:0-19708 GCA_964461005.1 uncultured Muribaculaceae bacterium | reverse complement strand
TTTCAACCATTAAATTTTTAATACGATTTCTCATAGTATTAGATCCCATTAACATACCATAGCCATATTCAGCATTATCTTCAAATAAAGAATTTGCCCAAGGAACACTATATGGTGTTGAAGGAAAACTAGCTCCATAAATAGAAGAACAACCCGTAGCGTTAGCAATGACCATACTTTTACCAAATAATTGTGTTAATAATTTAAGGTATGATGTTTCTCCACAACCAGCACAAGCTCCACTATATTCAAATAATGGTTTTGCAAATTGAGAAGCTTTAACATTTGGTTTAATCATTTCTATTTTTTCTGTAACTTTAGTTAATATATAGTCACTAGCTTCATCAGGAGTGTCTTCATATTTTTTCATTGCTAAAGAGCTGGTTGGACAAGTTGCTGCACATAAACCACAACCAGTACAATTCTTATAGGAAACATTTAACACATATTTATATTCACTACCTAAAGCATCTAAAGCAATCTTTTTAACACTTTCTGGAGCATTATCATATTCTTCTTTATTTAATAAGAAAGGTCTAATTACACCATGAGGGCAAACAAATGAACATTGATTACATTGAATACAAGTACTATTTTGCCAATTTGGTGTTGTTTCAGCAATACCTCTTTGTTCACGTTGAGTAGTTCCCGCTTGATAGCTACCATCTTTGTAAGGTAAAAAGTCTGATACTTTTAAGGTATTTCCTTTTAAATTTGTTGTTTGTTCAAAAACAGTATCTTTAATAACAGTTGTTGTTTCTGTTAAATTACTCCATTCAGGATTAATTTCTATTTTTCTTAATAAATTTAGGGCTTCACTAATAGCATTTATATTAGCTTCTACTATTTCTTGACCTTTATTTTGGAAGTCTTTATTGATAGCTTTTTTTAACAGTTCATAAGCTGTATCAAAAGGCATAATATTTGCTAATTTATAAATACAAGTTTCTACAATAGTACTTATTTTGTTGTTTATTTGATATTTTTCAGCTAAAGAATGGGCATCTATAACATAGAAACTAATCTTACGATCACTCAATATCTTTTTATCATGATCAGATAATCTGGCAATTATTTTTTGATCATCATCATTAGTAACATATAAAAAAGTACCATTTTCTTTTATATCATCGATCATTTGATATTGATCAATATATTTTTCTTTAGAACAAACTACTAAATGAGGATTAGTTACATAATAAGCACATTTAATTGGTTGAGGAGAAAAGCGCAAATGGCTTTTGGTTACCCCACCACTTTTTTTGGAATCATATTGGAAATAACCTTGTACATAGTCTGAAGTATTATCACCAATAATTTTAATAATACTTTTTGAAGCACTTACCATGCCATCAGAACCAAAGCCATAAATTAATATTTCTTTAATTTGATTTTTATTACACATAAAGTTATTTATTTTTAAACTACGATTAGTGACATCATCTTCTATTCCTACTACGAAATTAGAAAAAGGATTAGCACTTTTTAAATGATCATAAACAGCCTTAATATGAGAAGGATTAGTATCTTTACTTGATAAACCATATCTACCACCAATAATTAATGGTTTGTTTTGATCAAACATACTTAATACATCTAAATATAAAGGTTCTCCAGCACTACCTGGTTCTTTAGTACGATCTAAAACAGCAATTCTTTTTACACCTGCTGGTAAAGACTCTTTAAAATATTTAGATGAGAAAGGGCGATAAAGATGGACTTCTAACAATCCTACTTGGTAACCATTATCATTTAAATTAGAAATAGTTTCTTTGATAGTATCACAAACAGAACCCATAGCTACGATAATATCTTCAGCTTGAGGATGACCATGATAATTAAATGGTTTATAATTTTTACCAGTTATTTTATTAATTTCTTGCATATATTTATTTACTGTGTCGGGTAATTTTTCATAATCTTGATTTCTTGTTTCCATAGCTTGAAAGTATACATCATCGTTTTGAGCTGTACCTCTCGTTAGAACATTGGCAGGTGATAAAGCTTTATTACGAAATTTTAATAGAGCTTCTTGATTTATTAAAGGTTTAATTTCTTCAGCTTCCAAAACTCTAATCTTTTTTAATTCATGACTAGTTCTAAACCCATCAAAAAAGTTAATAAATGGTAATGATGATTCAAGAGCTGAGAGATGAGCGATAGCTGTCATATTCATAACTTGTTGAACAGAAGAAGAGGCTAGCATAGCAAAGCCAGTCATTCTAGCTGCATAGATATCTTGATGATCACCAAAAATACTTAATGATGAAGTTGCAATAGAACGAGCTGCCACATTGAAAACAGTCGGCAACATTTCTCCAGCAATTTTGTACATATTAGGTATCATTAATAATAACCCTTGACTAGAAGTAAAGGTTGAAGTTAACAAACCTGCTTGTAATGAGCCATGAACAAAGCCTGCAGCTCCAGCTTCACTTTGCATTTGAACTACTTTAACTTTATCATTAAAGAAATTCTTTTTTCCTTGATTACTCCATTCATCAATTAATTCTGGCATTGGTGATGAAGGCGTAATAGGATATATACCCACTACTTCATTGAATAAATATGCTATATTTGCACAAGCTTCATTACCATCCATTGTTTTATATGTTGCCATTAAATCACTACCCTTCAGTATATTAATATTATAACTGAATTCTTCATAAAAAAAAAGATTAGATTAAATCTATTCTTTATAACGTCTTCTATAAATATATGAAATCTCTTCTGTTTTGGGTTGGTCTTTTTCTTGACATCCAAAAATTTTAATTGGATCAAACTTTTCATTTAATGGAAAAGTATATACTTTTCTTAACTCATCTTCAGTAAGGTTGCGTTTAAGATATTTTTTCGCTACCATATGATTATTAGCAATTATTTCAAGATTTTTTCTTCTGATATCTCTTTGTAAACTCATTTCTATCCCCCTAATACAATTTATTATTTTTTCACACGAGTTATTATATCACAATAATTAAAAAAGATTAAATTAACTCTAATCTTTTTAATACTTCTTTAATTATTTCTTGTTCTTTAGCGTTGTCAGTAACTTCTTCGATTGATATTTCGTTATCTTTTATTACTTCTTTTGCTATCATGATTTCTTTTGGGTTGTTTGCTTTTGCTAAATACAAATAATTATCTGCTCCTTGCATTACATTATCAATTACATAATATTCAATATTGTCTTCTAATGTAATTGCTTCCCCTTTTTTAATTCTTTCCATTCTCTTTTCCTTCTTTCTTTTTATTTATTATAACCTTTTGGGTAATACCCATTGGCTTCTTTATATTCTTCAGCATATTCATCACTTATGTCATTTGATTGACTTCTATTATTATATGAGTTCTTTGGATCTGGCTTTTCATTGTTTTCTGCACATTCAATTATATAATCAAGATCATACCATAAACCTTCATATTGTATTTCAGTATATTCGTTAGCATAAGCTTTTAAAAAACTTAATGAAGGTAATCCGTTGTCATCAGTCGTTGATACTGGTGTAAAAAAATCTTGGATTTTATCTTTGTTTTGATATCCTTTAACACCTGAGTAAACTCCAGTGATAAATATGATTGTTGCTCCAACAATAGTCATAACTCTTTTTTTAACTGCTTTGCCTTTATATTTTTGGGCTATATCTCTAGCGTTTTTTAATTGGTTTTTTAAATCGGCAATTTCTTCTTCTTTTTTACTAACTTTTTCACGAAAATCAAGATTATCCCTAATCGGTAATTGATTAATTTGATTAGAAAATTCTTTTCTCATTTCTCTAAAATAATCTTTACTTTGATTTGGCTGAGCTTGTCCTATTTGGTCAGCTACTTCTTTTCTAATTTTATCGTAATATTCTTGATTTGCTTTTGTATCTCCAAAAAGTAAAGGATTTCCATCTTCTTCATAAGGATTAGTTGAATTGTCACCAATATTTAAAAAATCTTTGTTTGTTATTTTATTACTCATTGGATTATCTCCAAAAAGTAAAGGATTTCCATCTTCTTCATAAGGATTAGTTGATTTGTCACCAATATTTAAAAAATCTTTATTTGTTATTTTATTACTCATTGGATTATCTCCAAAAAATAATGGTGAATTATTGTCTGCCATTTTATCACTTCCTACTATTATCATTATATATAATTTTGATTAGTTTATCAACATTATTTTTGTGATAGTTTAAATATAAATCTAAAGCAGTTTCAGGACTATCTACTCCCTCTTTGTTTTTTATGGGAGCAAATATTTCTGCTCTTTTTCCTTCTAGCAAGCCAACATTGTCTATATATGAAAAAGCATCAAATAAAAAACTTTCAAATTTATAGGCATTTTCTTTATCAGGAGTTTGGTAATTACCATCTAACCCTAAGTAATTAACTTTCTTTAATGCTGCTCGATATTTTAATGGTTTATTTTTTACTTGTTCTAATACTTCAATATTAAATAAATTACATAATATATGCGCATCTTTGTAGATTAATTGACCTTGATTATCAGTCAAATTATTCATTTCTTCTGTCATTTCAAAATATTCAATTACATTTGTATGATTATTTTTTTTACAAAAAATACCAACCTTTTCTTGAGGATAAGCTTTATCAATTGTTTTAGAAGCGGCTAAATAATGATTTTTAATAGCAAAACCTATTAAATCAAATTGATCAATTGGTAATAAAACATTATCTATACCACCAATAAAAATCCATTTTATATTTTTGGTTTTTAATTCTTCAAGAATTCCTTCTCTTTGTAATGAAGAAAACACTCCACCATGGCCATTTGGTCCCATATTAATAGAATATTTTTTATCTAACAATATTTTACCTTGTAAATCTAAAATTGGTAATTCATCTTGAATAAAAAATTTAATCTTATCTTGAGGATAATTAAAATAATTATTTTTGATAAAAAAATCCACACTGACTTGATGATTATCTTTGCTAGTCATGATATACCAATTAATATAGACATTAGTTTTATAATATATATTTATTAAGCAATCACATTGAATTTCAAAAAGAGATTTATTTACTATCGGTAAAATAAAACATCCTTTAGGGCCATTAAAACCCAATCTCGTTCCTTGACCTCCAGCCATTGTTATTAGAGCATATTCTCCTCTAACAACACTGTCTTTACCTATTTGTTCATATTCTATTGATGTTTTTTCACTTTTAACTGGGCTTATATTTTGAATCTCATTTGTTTGGTTTAAATTATTTTTATATAACTCATTTACCTGTTTGAAATCTATTTGAGAGATTTCTTTTTCTAATTGCTCTTTTTCAGAAACAGTTAATTCATCATAAAAAGTTAACAAATGATTTTGTTGATATTTATTTAATTCTTCTTTCATAACTACTTCTTTCTATCTATTTATTCCTCTTTTTTGTAATATTTTTTGATATTTACACTCTATTTCAGGAAAATTAGGGGAGATATCTTTGAGTTTAGAAATATAGTAATCTCTTTCTAACTTTTGTTTCTTCTCTAAGTAATGAGAACCAATCAAATTACAGGCTAAAATTGTTGCAAGTAGAGAGAAGGAACCTATTTTCATTTTGGATTCACTAATAATTCCTTTAATACTAGCCAGTGCTAATAAAGAAAACAGAGAAACACTTATAAATATAGTCATATTTTCAAGTGTTTTCTTTTGTTTTTCTCTTTTATCATTCATATCATAAACATCTAATAATCTTTTTACTTGGTGAAAATGGCAAAGTTCTGTTTCTGAATAATTTGATTCTAATTGCCATTTTAAAAAATCTTGTTCTGCTAATTCAAGAAAACCTGGTTCTCTTTTAATTATTTTCTTCATAAATAATCCCCCTGTAATTGATTATTTTTTTCTTAAAATTACTTTTGATCCGATTTTAGGAGCTATATAAGTTAATAAAACTAATAATTTGTTTTTTAAGCCTTTTTGATTAATTAATTTTAAAACTTTTCTATTTTTTATTTCCCTTAAATATTCTTTTAAAACTTTACCACTTAATTCTTTTATTTTTTTTATAACTTCTAAAGCTATAAAATCATTTAATATTTTTTTAGTTTCTTCTTGAATTTGTAAATCATGATTGATATTCATATATAAATAATCAAAATGATATAACATATCCCAGGCTCTTTTTTTTGTTTCTTCAGAACTATTTCCTCTAGTTAAACTGCGATCAGTTATCACGTAATAGTATAAAGTATGACCAATAGCCATAACTTCTTTAGCGTTTAATATTACTAAAGGTGTTAATCCAAAATCTTCATGAACACGATTAGCGGCATATAAAAATTTGTTATCTTTAAAATATGCAGTTCTATATACATATGAAACAGGTGTGTCAAATAATTGCGTTTTTTCAATAAATTTTATAATAGCTTGTTCACCATTTAAATTACTAAATACTGGCTTTTGAACATGAAAAATTGGTTCTTTATATTTATTTACGACACAGATATTAAAACTAAGTAAATCTATATCAGAATTTATCTTGGCATCTATTATTGTTAAAGCATCCTTAGTTAAATAATCATCACTATCTAAAAAAGTGAAAAATTCTCCTTTAGCATAAGAAACCGCTTTGTTCCTAGTATTACTAACACCTTCATTTTCTTGATAGTAATATCTTAATTTAGAAGAGTTATATCTTTTAATTATTGATTCTGTTTCATCATTTGAGCCATCGTTGATTACTATTACTTCATAATTATCATAATCTTGTTCTAAAGCACTATCTAAACATTTTTCAATATCTTTAGCGCCATTATAAACAGGAATTAATATGCTGTATTTTACCATCTCTATTCACCATCCATTTTAATTATATCAAATAAAAAAAGATAGTTAAACTATCTTTTAAATATACTTAATATTTTGGCAAATTCATAAACAATTAATTCACTTTTATTAACAGCAAAGCTTTTACCTAAAGCTTTACCACCGATAGTAAGTGCTGCAATTGAAGAAGTAACTATTAATGTAGTGAGAACTAAATCACTTTTAAATTTAACAGCTATCACTGATGAAACAACTATACCAGCTGACCCACTCATAATATTACAAATATCTCCAATAACATCATTGAGAAAAGCTGAAACTTTTTCAGCGTTTTTTAATAACTTAATAGCTGCTTTAGCTGATCTCACTTTTTTTGCAGCCATCGAATGAAATGGTTTCTCATCAGCACTTGTTACTGCAATTCCTATCATATCAAAGAAGACGCCAATAAAAATAAAGAAAACAATAATAAATAATCCAATCCAAAGATTAATATCTTCTAATAATCTATTTGAAGTTACAGATAAAATCAAAGTTAAACCAAAAGCTAAAACGGTTACAGAAATAATCCATTTGATATCAATTACTTTTCTAATAGTTTTATCTTTTTTGACAATTCTCTCTTTTAATTCTGTTTCTTTATTGTTCATAATTCACCTCTATAATTTGTGTGTGGTAATAAAATTAGTAAACTTTACGTCTTAGGTCAAGTCGGATTTCCCCATATTCCTACTTTTCGTTACCAAAAAGCGGTTCCCCTTTAAAGAAAAAGTTGCAAAACAAACTGCACAACTTGATTGCCACTTAGTACGTACTACAATCCAAATTTTAAGACATTCTAGGAGTTTTCCTCAAAGAAATTTTTAATGATAGCTCTTTTTTGCAAAAATAGTTTCATTTTCAATTCCCTATCTTCACTCAAGGCAAGCTACACTATTCGCAACTTTTAGCCACATAATAGGTTTAATCTCTAGTCGTAGTCTTTAAACCACAAGATAGAGTCTCAGCGAAAATTGGGTTAACACTACATGCCATTGTAATTACCCATAAATCCTTCCATCCAGCACTCACCCCGAACTGGGCGTAAGAAGCAAGCACCAGAAGCTTCACAGATATGCTCTTTAATAAGTTTTTAGGCTTATCTTCACATTAAAAATATCTACTAGAATAATGCACCACACACATTAAATTATATCATAAATAGAAAAAAGAATATATTTAATCAATATATTCTTTTAACATTATTTTCCAGATATCTTTTTTCGATAATCCCAATCAGATTTAATAATTTTATCTAATCCATATTTTGGAAACCACCCTAAAACTTCTTTAGCTCTCGTATTTGATGCAATAATTAATGCCGGATCTCCTGGTCTTCTTGGACCAATTTCATAATTAACATGAGCGTATTTTTCAACTTCATCAATTACTTGTTTAACTGTATAGCCAGCACTTGATCCTAAATTTAATAAAATTGATTTATTATTTTCTAAAATATATTTAGCTCCTAAAACGTGAGCTTGAGCTAAATCTGAAACATGTATATAATCTCTTCCACACGTTCCATCGATTGTATCATAATCATTTCCATAAACAACCATTTTATCTCTAATACCTAAAGCGGTTTGAACTACAACTGGTATTAAATGTGTTAAATTGTCCTTATTTAAACCTATTTCTAATGACTCATCAGCTCCCGCTACATTGAAATATCTAAAGATACAATAATTCATATTATATGCATTGCATACCCATTTAATCAGTTTTTCACTTGCTAATTTACTATCTCCGTAAGGACTAATCGGCAAAGTTGGATCATCTTCTTCACAAATTGATTTAATAGGATTTCCATAAACTGCTGCAGTTGAAGAAAATACAACATTTCTTATATTAAATTCTGTCATTACTTCTAACATTAATCTAACTCCTTCAATATTGTTATGATAATATTGCAATGGCATTTTTAAACTTTCTGGAACAATTAATTTAGCTGCAAAATGCATTACAACGTCAAAAGGTTTAATTGCACATTCAGTTTTAAAGACTTTTACTAAATCCTCTTTCTTAGTTATATCTCCTAAATAAAATTTTGCATTTTTATGAACAAAATTTCTATCTCCAGTTGACAAGTTATCCATTACAATAACTTCATCATTATCTCTAATAAGTTCATAAACAGCATGACTGCCAATATAACCCGCTCCACCTATAACTAATACTTTCATGTTTTGCTCTCCTTCTATTATATAGATTATAACACAAAAAAAGATTAGACCAAGTCTAATCTTTTATAATTTACTAATATAATTGTCAATTATACTAATTATGTTTTGTGTATTACTTTTTATTTTTTTAGGCACAAATGTGCGAGCTTTTTCCAATAATTTACCAAGTTTATTAAAATCCTTTAAAGGTATGATATAACCCAGTTTAGCAAAATTATTAATTATTTCTAATTGATGATCATTGTCATGCTCACCATACTTTTTTAAACGTGGTGCGGCTATAACTTTTTTTCCAGATTTTAATGCATCCATTATTGATCCCACTCCACCATGAGTTATTATTAAATCAGCTTTTTTAATTAATTTGCTAAATTCAACTGTGGGAATTAAATCAAATATTTCCATATCCTTAGAATCATACTTAGTAAAGCCTGCTTGTACTACTACTTTTTCTTTAATATTACCTTTATCAATTTGTAACTGAATAATGTCTAGTAATCTTTTAAAGCTCTTATCTTGGGTTCCAAGAGTAACTAATATCATTAGTAAATCCACCCCCCAAGAACAGCTTTGGGATATAGTTTTAACATGCTATCCCATTGAACTATAAACAAGTCCGCAAACTTATATATTAATTTGCCAGTTACTGTTTTGGTATTTATATTAGCAAAAGTTTCGATATAAATTATTTTACTACCAAAAATTTTCCCAATACAACACATTGGTCCTGCCGTATGAGCTCCAGTTGTAATAATAACTTTAGGTCTTATTTTTATGTATAAAAATAAGCTGATAAAGCAGTTAGCAAGTAGTTTAAATGGATATGATACTACATGAGCTTTAGTTCCATATATTAAATAATTTACTCGATTTGGAAATTCTTCTCTTAATTTCAAATTAGATTTAGTTTTTTCTGTAACTATATGATAATCATATTTACTAAACATACTTTTTAACTGAAGCATCTCAGATAAATGACCACCAGTACTAGAAATAAACAATACTTTCTTCATGCATATCACCTATCACTATTATATCATATACAATTAAAAAGATTAACAAAAGCTCTTCATCAATATGAAGAGCCTTATCTAATATTCTTTGTTTTTTGATAAGCTTTAGCTATTTCAATAAAAGAAGGGCATTCATTCATCATATCATTTAGTAATTTCTTTTTCTCTTCTTCATGATGATCATTCATGACTCTAAGAGTTATACCGCCAAGAACTCCCCCGGCTACCCCAAAAGAAATAAGTAATAAATAAAGCAAAATTGGTGATTGGTCGGCACGAGTATAAACTGTCACTGCACAACAAGATAGCGTTGTTGCAAGTAAATCAAGAATAAGAGTCCTTGTAATCTTTCTTTCATAAGCCTTCTCATACTTATATAAAATCTTAGCAGCAGTAAGATATAAAGACTTAACATCATCACCATAACTATTTATCATATCATCCAAAGAAATATCATTTGTTTTCATCTAAAATGACATCTTCTTTTAATATAGACAGGCTCATCTTTCTTGGTATTATTTATTTCTTTACGGCCAAAAAGTTTGGCAGGATCAAAAACCTCATTAGTTGGAAAAGTATAAACTTTCTTCAATTCATTTTCAGTAAGATATCTACCTAAATATTTCATAGCTTCACCAACATTAATTGCTATTTTACCAAGAGCAATTCTTCTTTTATCTAAATGCATCTTTCATACCCCCAAATATAAAATTATATTAGCACAAGAAAAAAAGAATATACATTTTTTGTATATTCTTTTATCAAATTATTTTATATTATAAAAATTTTTATATAACTTAATAGCCGTTTCTGGGCTATCTACGCCAGTGGCATTCTTGATAGGAGCAAAAGCACTTTCTCTCTTTCCTTGTAATAAGCCTACTCTATCTACATAAGAGAAGGCATCAAAAACAAAGCATTCAAATTTATAAGCGCTCTGGGCATCTGGTTCAACCATTTTACCATCTAATCCCATATAATCAATTTTCTTAAATGCGCCAGTATAATCTAAGTTTTTATTTTTGATACTTTCTAAAATATCAATATTAAATAGATTACATAAAATATGAGAATCTTTATATATTAGATTACCACTACTATCTCTTAGATTATTCATCTCTTTAGTCATTTCTATATATTCAATAACACTAGGTTTTCCATTCTTTTTGCAAAACACTCCTACTTTTTCTTCAGGACATGATTTTAATATTATTTTAGAAGAGGCTAAATAATTATTTTTAATTGAGAAGCCAACTAAATCTAAATCATCAACTGGTAATAAGACATTATCAATTCCACCAATAAATATCCATTTAATTCCAGCGTCTTTCATCTTATCTAATAATCCATATTCTTCTAGAGCGTTAAATACACCACCTGATCCATTAGCACCCATCTTGATAGATGATTTTGATTCTAATAAGATCTTACCAGTAGTATCAACAATTGGTAATTCTCCTTGAACAAAGAATTCTATTTTATCTTTAGGATAATCAAAATAATTATTAACTTCAAAAAATCTTATTGTTTCACCATCATTATCATTACTAGTCATAATATACCAAGGAATGTATACATTACATTTATCATATATATTTTTTAACTTATCACATTGTATTTCAAATAAAGATTTATTAATACCATCACCTAAAATATAACATCCTTTAGGGCCATCAAATCCTAGTCTAGTTCCTTGACCACCAGCCATCGTTACAAGAGCATATTCACCTCTTTTAGTACTTTCAAGGCCTAAAGAAATGTATTCTTCATTAGTCTTAAAACTCTCCATAGAAGTTATATTATCAAACTTCTCACTAGTATTAATGTTTTTATATAAATCATTTATTAATTCAAAATTAATACTATTAATTTGATCCAATAATTTCTTCTTCTTAGAATCATCTAATTCATTATAAAAAGTTAATAAATGTTCTTGATTATAATATTCTAATTTAGTCTTAATATCATTTAACATATAAACACTCCTCAATCAGATTCTATTTTCAATATCATTATAACGTTCTATAAAAAAAGATGCTATAGCATCCTTCTTGGCATCATAGTTTTTGATCTTCCATTATCAATTATTTGCTCTTGGAAAAATTTATTCTTCTCTCTTCAACAACTAATGGTCTATTCATCACTCTCGTATTAATATTTAAAACATATTCTCCAATTAATCCAATAAAAAATAATTGAATTGATCCCATAAAGAATATGCCAATTATTATTGGAGCCATTCCAGCAGGAAAATTATTCCAATAAATTAATTTTAAGATTAAATAAACTAGTCCTACAATAAAACTTAATGCAGATATTATGAATCCTAACATAGTTGCAATTCTAATAGTTATTTTAGAATATGAAGTAATTCCCAACATTCCAGCATCATATAATGAAAAGAAATTATTACTTGTTTTTCCACGTAATCTCTTTGGTTGCTCATAATGTATTTCTTTACGTTCAAAACCAAGTTCACCTACAATACCCCTTAAATATGGTACAGGATCATTTAAATTTCGTAGTACATCAACAAATGCTTTATCATATAATCCAAAACCAGTAAATTGCTCTATTTGTTCAGAAGTAGCAATCTTTTTAATTAATTTATAATAAATACCTCTGAAAAAATATATTAATTTACTCTCTTTACTTTTACTCTTTATGCCAATAACAATCTTATATCCATTTTCCCATTCTTTAACAAACTTATGAACCATCTCAATAGGGTCTTGGAAATCAGCGACCATTGCTATTGTACAATCACCACTAGTTTGTAATAATCCATAATATGGAGATTTGAATTGTCCAAAGTTTTTAGCATTAAATATAGCTTTAACTTTTTTGTCTTTTTTACATAGTAATTCCAACTTATCTCTAGTCTTGTCTTTAGATCTATTATCAATAAACAAAATTTCATAATCGTAATTACTTAAATTCTTTTTAAATTCATCCATTAATGCATTATATAAAGGTTCAACATTTTCCTCTTCGTTATAGCAGGGAACAATTATACTAATTGTTTTCATATTATTTAATCTCCTTCACTTTAAAACTAAAATTTTTATGTCCAAACCAACTTATTAAAGTGGTAATGGTTATATTTAAGAGACCTGCTAAATAAGTATTTATTCCTAGTTTTTCAACAATAATAAACAAGAAAACCATACTAATTAAATAACTTACTAAGTAAACTAAAGAAAATCTACCTATTTCACTTGACGCTTTATTCTTACTCTTAAAAGTAAAATAACGATTCCATAAGTAGCTGTTCGCAGCACCAATGATAGTTGCTAATGTATTAGCGATTAAATAAGGAATATTAATTAATAAAAATAATGCATAACATCCATAACCAACAGCCGTATTTATTCCGCCGACCATCAGAAATCTAAATTCTCTCTTTTTAAATACTTTAACAATTTTATTTTTCAAAATAACACCCTATTTCTCAATTGTGATTTTTTTATCATAATATAATTCAATTGAATCCTTTACCCAATTATTATCCTCCAAATATAATGATGGTAGACTTGAGGTATAAGTTGCACAATTTTTAATGGTAACTATATCTGTAGTTGAAGTTTCAAGTATATTGTCAAAATTATTCATACACTCGTGGTATTCAACTGCTTTTTTTGATAATATGTCTTGAGATGCAATTTGAAAATTAAACTTATCAATTCCAATTGCAGATATCATTACAACAAGAAATATTATTCCAGTAAAAATGAAAAGTGGTTTCATATTTTTATCTTCTAAAAATGTTATAGCTTTGTTTTTGATAACATAACCAATTAAATAAAAATATGCTACCATCGCCATTAGAATTAAATAAAATAATTCTATATTTTGATATCTTGTTTCTTGATACATATTTCCATAAGAATAAGTCGTTGGAGCAAAAAACGAAACAAAGGTTACAAGTAGAAACAAAACAAGTAAAATAGGATGTTCAAATTTTGTTTTTGTTTTTTTGACTACACTAACAATCATCGGTGTTAATAATACTAGGATTGGTAGTAGAACTGTTTGAAAAAACAAATGGTGCAACATGTAGAATGACAAAGGAATTGTCATTAACATTGCCTTAATCATTGATACTTGTTCAAAATTTGTTATTCTTGCAAAGTTACCCGGTGCAAAAACATTAAAAGCAAAGCCAACCCCGAAAATTAAGAGTGCTATTATTGATTTTATAAAATAAGTTTTGTTTTTCAAAAATGAATATATGACTAACAATAATAATAGAAAGCCAAGAAATAAACCCGTAACATAATTGGTTCCAGCTAAACAAATTAGTAATAAAAGCAATATGGCATAAAGCACTTTTGTTGGTTTAGCAATATAACGAACTAAAAAGCCTAAAAATATCATTGAGATTGAAAATGGAAGTAAATATAATGAAATTGAAGAATACCAATATATTCCCTCTTGCAGTGAATACATAAACGTTATTGATAATATTAAGTAGCAAATGCCTAATATTGCAGCTTGTTTTTTATTTATAAAATTCTTTATTTTTGGTAAAGATAAGAAGAAAAACATCACCCCAAAAATATAAAATAGTTGAGTTAAAAAAATCGAAAAATTATAAGCACCAAATGAAATGAAAAACGGATGAAATATTCCTAACAAAAGTGTAAAATAATTGCCCTGCCACGTTAAATATGTATTAATTGATCTTTGAATAGATGCAACAAAAATGTTACCAAAGGTCATTGACTTATCACTTAATTGAGAAACAATCATATTATAATTAGCATAATCATCTCCTGATGGGTGATTATAAATGTTCAAAAGGAATATTGGCAATAATATTGCTAACAATACACAAGTAGCAAAAATCAGTATCCAATTTTCTTTTACAATTTTCATTATCTTTTTTTTCATAATGATTTCCTCCTATTATTTTAATTAAAATTTAACTACTATAATATTATCATACTCTACTATAGAATTTTCTTTTGGCCAATTGTTCATATTTTCAATGTTAGATTTTGCAACTTGAAGTTGCTCATATGTTGGTCTAACAAAATAATATCCATTCATTTGCAAAAAATTAAAAAGTTCTGTATTTGGCTCTCCAAATGCTACCATCCCCCAATTAATTAAAGAACTACCATTCGTCTGATTATAATTAATATTTGAACTCAAAGTAAAGTGGCCTATGAAAACAACCGGTTTTGTAATATCAAAGTTACTACTTATTTTATTTGCTACTGTTAGCATTGTGTTTTTTTCTTCTTGATATCTAAGATTGTCATTATAAAACCATTTGTTTAAATCATATGTTTGAATCATAACTAAATATATCGTCCCAATAATAATTACAATTTTAAATTTTTTGGGAAACATATCATATATAACTAATATTAACAATGCTATAAATATACCAAATGATTGGCAGGTCCTATAAGGACTTGCTATACCTTGTACAAACCCGAGAGAAAAATTGCTCAAAATTAGTAATGGAAAAATAAGCAGCAACCAATATTTTTTTCTTTTTTATTGAAATTATTATGATAAATAGCAAAGATATCAATGTTATTACTTGAAATATTAAAATACCCATATAATTAAATGGGAGTTTAACATAAGAATCACTCATACTTTTAATAAATAATGGGATGTTATTAAAAATTCCTTTTGTAAACCATGAAATTGTTGTAGCCGCTGCTGAACTTTTTTCAACACCAGAAATACTAATATAAAAATTAGTAAACACTGCCTCCAAAATAATTGAACATATTAAAGTAACTATAAAAACAACAATATATTTTATCCAGTCTTTTTTGCCAAAAGTTAACTCATTAGAATTGTATAAATAATCTAAAAACAAAATTATCATTAATCCTACAATAAATAACGTAGCAAATGATTCATATGATGAAATACAAGCAATCATTGTGAAAACTGCAAAGAATAAAGGTGAAATTTTCTTTTGATTACGTTTAACAAATTCATATAAACAAATAGTGGATATGGCAGTTAATAAATAGCCAATTCCGATTGATATTAGTGCTGTGTTATAAATAAATATTTCATTAATCAATGGATATGATATAAAAATCGGAATAAATACTAAATAACAAGAATTACTGATTTTATTTTTTGTTATTGATTTAAATAAACAACAATATAACAATCCTGAAACGACTAATAAAATTAACGTGATTAATTCAAGCCAAAGAGGTGTAAAGTTTATGCCTCCAAATATTTTGCTAAAAATAACCGGAACAAATCTTCCTTGAGATATCAATTCACCACCACTAAAGTACCTAAAAAAAGCAGTATCATCAATTCCTATAGAAGGATTTGCTAAAGCAAACCCATACCCCAGGATTACTACAAGAAAAATAGTAATTGGCAAGCTTTTGTTTGATAATAGTTCTTTCATTTTACTTTTATAATCAATAAAAATTTCTTTCATTACAATACTCCTTGCTCAAAAACTTATCTTTTTAATATTTTCTTTTTCATTTCTATTAATTTTGTTTTATGTGCAATTTTAATCAAAAATCTCCAAGCAGGTATACCCCATAGTTTTTCCTTAACTCTAGTTCTATAACTCCATTTATTATTGTTTTTATCAAAGTAAAGTGGATTTGTTTGTAAATATAAAGCAAGATAATTTTTTGCTATTTCTTTGTCAACAATTTTTTTATTTGCTTGGTTTGAAATTAATTTTTCAAACTCTATAGTCAAAACCTTAACCGTATTATCAATAGTAAAACCATCAAGTATTTTTTTTCTGCAATTTTCTTTTAGCTTGGCTGCTTTTTTACTATCAATTACATCAATTATTGCATCAACATATTTATCGATTTCCAAATTAGAATAATCTCGATTAAACAAATCTTTTTCCACGCTTTGAAAAGTTTCAATAATTTTACCACAATCGTTTCCGACCAACTCACTTTGACCCCCAACATCAGATGAAATCACGGGAACACCCATCGATAATGATTCATATGCAGTCAACGTTAATCCTTCTGTTAGTGATGTTATTAAAGTTACATCAGCAACATTATAATATGGTCTTAAATCTTTTGCCATACCAAAAAAAATCACACTTTCGTTAACTTTAAAATCTATTGCCATACTTTTCATTTCATTTAATTGAGGTCCATCTCCAACGACAAAAAGCACTATATCGCTTCTTTTTTTAAGTAGTTTTTGAATTACTTTCAAAACAAAAATAGGTCGTTTAAGTTCATAAATTCTACAAGCAAATAAAATTATTTTCTTGTCCTTATACTCACTAATATCTAGTTTTTTAATATTGTTATTATCAGGGGAAAACCTTTCACTATCAACACCTATATATATTGTTTTGGTATTTTCAGTTATACGATCCATTTTACTATACATAATATTTTCTAAATGCTTTGTACAAGTATAAGTCATGTCTAAAACATTAGATATTGCTATAGAATCCCTCGGATACCCACCGTTTCTCCAACTAAAATCCTCAGCATGCAAATAATCAACAAAAGAAATATCGGGAAATTCACTTTTTAACCAAGGTGCCACATAATAACCATAAAATGAATTACTTAAAAAAACTAAATCTATATTTCTTGATTTAATTAAATAATGTATAAAACCTGCCCAATCTTTTTGCTTTAAAAATGTCGTTAAATCAAAGATTGTTGCATAAGGTTCAAATTTTTGTCTTGTTATATATTTTGAATACTCAGTAGTAACAATGGTGATTTCAAATTTATCTTTATCTAATTTTGAAATCAATTCCAAATTAAAGTTATCTGCTCCTCCGACTGTAAACCATGGCAAGATAAATAGCAATTGTTTTTTTGATTTATTGTGCTTAAGAGGTTTTTTATTCCAATCGAAAATATTAGGATACAGCAATTCACTAGTATTTGTTTTCACTGGAAATTGGATAGCTTTTACTTCTTTTTTAATTTTCTTTGCTAGCAATTTAATTGCTAAATTAGCCATTTTATTTTTACTTTTATCATTTGTAATAGTGTGTAAAACACTGCCTTTTCTTCTCCTATACCAAAACCCATAAAAATTCATCTTAATCGGATAATATTCTTTAGCTAGTAATTTTAACCACAACTGCCAATCTTCATGAATATTTTTTTTACTTTCTCCGTAACCACCAACTTCCATGAAGGCATGCTTTCTAATAATGGAATTACCGCAAATAACATTTTCTTGTTTTTCAATAGATGTGGTAAAATATCTATCCCAAAGATATTCTTCTTGAGCAAAATTAACCATTTTACTGTAAGCCCAAGCTGCACCACTATTTGTAAGCATAGTAAAATATCCACACTCCAAAAAAGTTTTATCTATTAAGTCATCCGAATCCAAAATAAATAGCAATTCAGTTTTTGCCTTATTAACTGCATACATTCTTGTAGCAGCTGGCCCTTCATTCTTTTTATGAAAAATTTTTACGCGAGAATCTTCTTTAGCCAAAGAGTTCAATAACTCTTTGGTACCATCTTCCGTACTGCCATCATCTACAATTATCCATTCCCAATATGGAAAAGTCTGATTAAAAACACTGTTAGCAGTTTGTCGAATAAATTCTTTTGAATTATAATAAGCTGTTATTATACTAATTAATGGCTTGCTATCGCCCATCATTATTTCTTCTTCTTTATACTGACCTGGCTCTAAATTAAAGTCAAAGTTTTTTTCTTCATTATACATTTTATACCTCCTATAATTCTTCTGCAAAATTCCTTTGTAGTTTTTTAAATACAAATAATCCAACTACTAATACAACTAATGAAATAACTATTATTCCGCCTAGTTGAAGCATATTTGGCATTTGTTTATAAAACAAAATATCTCTATATGCGTTAATTATTGGTGTCATTGGATTGATCAATAATAACATCTTCATTGATGCTGGTACCATGGCCATAGAATATACAATTGGTGTTCCATAAAACATTACCATCAATAATACAGTAATTATATGCTCTACATCTCTTACATACACTGTTATAGCCGATAGGATAAGACTAATACCCATTAATAATAAATATTGAGTTAATACAACTGCCGGAAATAATAGGATATACCAACTAAATCCAAGACCTGTTATTACTATAAATATAAACATAATAATACATGATATTAAAAAGGTTAATGCATTACTTGTCACTATTGATATTGGTATAATTTCTCTTGGAAAATATACTTTTTTTATTATGTTACCATTTGCAACTACTGAGAAAGCACCTTGAGATACAGTTGTAGTAAAAAATGTCCAAGGAATCAAAGCTGTAAACAAAAACATTGTATAGTTTGGAATGTTTACTCTCATTATTTGAGAGAAAACTACTGAATAAACAACAAGCATTAATAAAGGATTTATATAAGACCAAAAAATACCCAACCAGGCACCTTTATATTTACCTCTAATTTCTTTTTTAATATTATTTTTAAGTAGTTCTCTATATTGATATAAATCTTTAATTAATTTCATCTCTATCACCCACAAATCTTCAGGTATTCTTTTGTCACTTCACTTGATGGGCCATCCATCTTAATGTGTCCCTCATACAGCCATATAGCACGATCACAAAATTGATTGACTGCTTGCATAGCATGTGTTACCAAAACAATTGTTTTGCCTGCTTTTTTTAACTCATCCATTTTTTCATAACAACGATCTTGAAAATGTTGATCTCCTACGGCTAGTATT
>CAYWQQ010000009.1:7374-20699 GCA_964461005.1 uncultured Muribaculaceae bacterium | reverse complement strand
CACTACAAGCTTTATCAACCAATATTAAATCAAATAATTTTAATTCTGGTTTTAAGGCTCCACAAGAGCCAACTCTAATTATTTTCTTTACTGAGAAAAATGAAAATAATTCATAAGAATATATCCCCATGCTGGGCATTCCCATTCCTGAACCCATAACGGAAATTTTTTTACCTTTATAATAGCCGGTATAACCCAACATATTACGTACATCATTGAATTGAAAATAATCTGTTAAATATTTTTCAACTATCATTTTAGCACGCAAAGGATCTCCAGGCATAATTACTATTTCTGCTATTTTACCTGCTTCAGTATTAATGTGTGGTGTAGCCATATTATCACATCCTTTTCTTTAGTATATCATAAAAAAAATGTATTTTTTAATACATTTTATTTATACCATATATTAGCAATATCTGAACTTGTAGATTTAGGTTGTGGATTGGGAATATCAAAATGAATAACGGTTGGCATTGGAAATGCTTTTCCAAAAGAAATACAAGTACCAGGTTGCAAAGTTTTTAATTTTTCCACTATTTCATTTGTAATACTTGGAACCATATTCTTAATAAATGTTGTATCTTGAGGATGAACCATTTTAAATATTAAAAAATTAGAACATTGTGATAAGGCAGTATCAGATAATTCTGATGGTCTTTGAGAAATCAATCCTAAAAGAATTCCGTATTTTCTACCCTCTTTAGTAATTCTGTCAAAAATATTATAACCTAAAATTTCAATATCGTTATCTTTTTGAACATAACGATGGGCTTCTTCTAATATTAAGTGGACTGGAAAACTTGCTTTTTCATTTAAATTGTAAACATAATCTAATAACATTTTGGCATATATTTTAGTTATAACTTTGGCAAAACGATCATCCACATAATTGATATTAAAATTTATTATTTGAGCAGTATTATTTTCGTCTATTTTGATTAATTCTTTTATATATTGTTCTTTAGTAACATAACGATCATATTCAAAATAAAGACGATTATTACTATTAAATAAAGAATTAATTCTAACTTTTATAACGTTTGCATAATCAAACACTTTATCACTTTTTAAAATCCCTTCAGAAATAAGTGCAAAATCTACCGCTTCTTTTAAGTTCTTTAATGTATAAGGAAAAGAACCATCTGGAAGACTAAGCTCCAATCCATCGTGAATATATTGATTTAATAATTCAGTAATTAATTGAATTTCATGTAATTTACCATCTCTATCGATAATTAAACATTGTTTTAAAGTTCTAGTGTATCCGGGTTGAACTATCTTAGCTTCCAAGTTTATATCTCTAGTGTTATAATTTGTTAATATTGCTATAAAATGATCTCTAATTTTCGATGCAGTAGCACCACTATATAAAATGTCTAATAAAGCTCTAGCAATAATATCATTTTTATATTGAAGAACATTACCTTCATCGCGAGCAAAAACATTAACTAATTTCAATGCTTTTTCAATTATTGGTATCTGTGCATGATTGTCAACACCTAGAAGTAAACAAATTTCATCTACACCTAACAACCATATAGGTATTCTTAAAATATTTGTATCTTCAAATTTAGTATTTGTTGTATATGTTTTAAAATTTAAAACGGGATTTGTATTCATTATTTTATTAAAAGCACTATGATATTCTCCATATGCATCAAAAATAAATATTTTTGCATTCTTAGGTACTGCTTCAGGATTTGCAAATACATTTTGAATAATTCTTGATATTGAACATGATTTTCCACTTCCAGTGTTACCAAAAATTGCAAAATGATGGGCAAAAAAATCATTAACATTAACATATAAAGGATATCCATCATAAATAGGCATCCTTCCAAAATATACTTTTTTAGAATCTTGATTTTTTCCTAAAATCAAATCTAATTCTTCTTTATGAATAACACGGCAAGAAACACCTAAAGAAGGTCTTTTTAATAATCCTGGTATAAATTTGTTATTACTATCTATTTCACCTAAACAATTTACAATTATTTTAGCAGCTGTTATTTCTTTTACTTCTCCAACAATTTTAGACTTTTCCTCGTCAAAAACAACATGGTAATTTAAATATTTTTTAATATTATCATGGTCTAAAGTCAATTCTACTTCAACATTGTTTTCAAAAACAGCGATAACTTTCCCTAACATTTAAATACCCCTTTTCGTATTCTAAAAACATTATAATATAAAAAAGGATTTCATACAACAAAATCCTTTTTTTGATACTAAATATTATCTTGTCTTATAACATCAACAATATTATCATTCTTAATTTTTTTTATACTATAAATTGTAGTTATAAATACTATTACAAAAACAAAAAGTATACAGATTATAACAGATTTAAATGGAAAAGCATATTCATAAACAAATAAATTACTTATCTCTTTATAAACTAAATAATCTAATAAAATACCAACTGGCAATCCATACAACAAGGCTTTTATTCCATAAAAAGCGCTTTCTAATATCATCATTTTTTTAAATTGGTGAGTATCCATTCCCACAGATCTCAATATTCCAAATTCTCTTTTTCGAAGATAAATTGATGTTGAAATGGTATTGATAATATTTGTCGTTGTTATCAATGAAATTAAAGCAATAAACCCATAAATAAAAATTGAAATTGCCAAAATCATATTTTTAAACATAACAATCATTTCTTTTATATTTCTAACTTCATATGATAAATTGTTTTTTTCTTTATAATCTTCTAAATATTTAATGTAGTTTTCTACTTTTTCCGTTTTCACATAAATGTAATCTTCCTGATTCATAAACTCTTGAGGGAATTTGTTAGTCAAACTATTATATACGTTGTCTGAAACAAAAGCCTGCATCATCAAATTTCTTTGATCAACATCAGAAAAACCAATTGGATAAATATCTGTAATATTGCCGATTTTCAAGGTTGCTGAAAATTTTACTTCTTCTTCCCAACGATATATTGATATTATATCTTTCTCTTTATAATTAGTTAGTGGAATTTGATAATGCTTTTGATTATTGACAATGTTACTATTCTTAATCAAAATAATGGTCGGATTGTTTACATCCTCATATTTTTCTTTGACGTTTTCTTCATTTAATAGATTTAAATAATTATTAAATTCTTTTTCTCCTAATGAAGAAATTGCTATTGTTGATGGACAACCATTTTCTTTTTTAAAACATTCTTGTTCGATTTTCATATTCATCAATAAAGGGTTTGCATTAGATTTTAGCAAATCAAAATCAGCCCAGATTGTTTGAGATATTGCATATCTTTCTACATCTTTTTGATTAACTATTTTTTTAGATTCTTCTCTATCATTATTTATAATAATAACATCATAATTTAATGAAGAAAAAGTTTTAAGTGAACTTCTTAATGTGTACTCTGCAAAAGCATTAATTGCTATAAAAAGACATATCGAAACAAAAATAGACAAAATAGTTGAACGATATTTTTTCTTGTTTCTTTTTAAATTTTTTAAAGCAATATCTCCTTCTATTCCAAAAATTTTTCTATTAATTTTCCAAGTTTTAATAGATTTTGATTTGATAAAATAATCTTTTGTCATTTTAACAGCATCAATTGGAGTAGTTTTTGAAGCTTTTATAGCTGGAATTAAACAAGAAAGAAAAATTGTTAAAGATCCAAAGACTATTGTTGCTAATATTGATATGCTGGAAATGTTTAAAACTAACCTGGTATCTACAAAAATAGAAAATAAATTTAAATTATTAATTACTAACAAAGTAATACCAATACCCAATATACTTCCAATAATTCCTAAAGGAATTCCAACTAAACTTAAAAATATGCCTTCTTTAAAAATCATCTTTCTTAGCTGTTTAGAGGTTGCACCTAAACTAGAAAGAATTCCAAATTGTTTTTTTCTCTCAATAAAAGAAATATTAAATGCATTATATATAACTATTATTGATGCTATCATGATCACTGCTATTAAAACAAAAGCAACTCCCCATATCATGTTTATAGCATTTTCATTTTCACTTACTCCATACCATATCAATAAGTCGTTATTATAATCAATTGATTTAGAATTATGATCAAAATATTTACTAAAAATTTTTTCTGTTCTGTCAAAAAAATTATCAAATGTTTTAGTTTTAACAAAAACATTGAAAATACCGCTTTTTTCTGTTTCCAAATATGTATAGGCATTTTGATAATAATTAAAAGATGTTTCCGATATAAAACCAACTATTTTATAGTTATTAATAATTAATGGCTTTAAGGAATTCATCTCTTCAGAGACTTCAAAAATTGGCAAAGATATTTTGTCTTTTATCTTATATTGATTTTTATAAAAATATGGAACAACTATTTCTTCACTATTTTCAGGTAATCTACCTTCATCTAATTTTGTTTTAAAATTAATGAAATATTCCTTATCAACAGCAAAAATTTTGAAGGGTGTTTTGTTTTTATCGTTTTCATTATAGGATATTCCTTCATCTTTTTGAACTATTACTTTTTCAAAAAAATCTTCTTTTTTCAAATCACTAATATCTTTTTCTGACAAATTATCAATTCTAAAATGATAATTACCTGATGTTTCAATTGTTATATCTTGCAAAAATTTTTGAAAACTAGAAAAAAGTGTCGCAACTCCACCAATTAATGAACACGACAAAATAATTCCAATTAAGGTTATCATTGTTCTTTTTTTATTTAAAATTAAAGTCTTTCTAACAAGTTTACTAAGAATTTTCATTTTATTTTTTCATCCTTAATTATTTTTCCATCGTCTATTGTAATAATTCTGTTAGCCGTTTTTGCTATTTCCAAACTATGAGTAATAATTACTAAAGTTTGATTATATTTCTTGTTAGAAGTTTTTAATAATTCCATTATTTCTTCAGATGATTTACTATCTAAATTGCCTGTTGGCTCATCAGCCAAAATAATTGCCGGGCGATTAATTAAAGCTCTCCCTATTGATACTCGTTGTTGTTGGCCTCCTGATAATTGATTTGGTAAATGTTTTAAACGATCGCTTAACTTTAATACTTTTAAAATATCTTCGTAATATTGTTCATCTACTTTATCGCGATCCAATAAACATGGTAATTTTATATTTTCTTCAACATTTAGAATAGGTAGTAAATTATAAAATTGATAAATCAGTCCGATTTTCTTTCTTCGGAAAACAGCTAATTTATCAGTTTTTAAATTATAAATATCGACATCATTAATATATACTTTTCCAGAAGTTGGTCTGTCAACTCCTCCCAGCAAATGCAATAAGGTTGACTTACCAGAACCAGATGCTCCTACAATTGCTACAAATTCTCCTTCTTTAATTGAAAAAGAGACATTATTTAGAGCAACAACTCTTGTATCTCCTTTACCATATATTTTTGTTAAATTTTCAATTTTGACTATTTCCATTTTGTTCCTTTCCAAAGCAATATTACTTTTTAAGTTAATCATTCAATTCTTCTTTCTTTTTAAATATATTAGTTTTTGTTAAAAGAATTGTAACGACATAATAACAAACTCCAAAAAGTAATACAATTATTAAATTCCAAAATATTGGCATAAAAGTCTCCCAAGAAATTGTTTTTGTCTTCCCAATTAGCTCATTATTAGTAATAAAGTAGTAAGAAGGAAAAAATTTTGCCATTGTTAAAACAAAATCACCCAATAAATATTGAGGAACAAATGCTCCGCATATAAAACTTGTTCCTAAAGAAACAACGTTTGCAAAAGAACTTGCAGCTTCCTCATCTTTTACAATATTACCTATTAAAGAGGCTATAGATAAAGCTGCAATAACAAAAACAAACGAATTTAATGCATATAATAACCCTTGACTACCAAACATTTGATTTTTATGCATAATTATCATTATTGTCATAAAAACAATCCATATAATAAAGGTTAAAACTAAATTACCTAAAAATAATTCAAAATTAATTTTAGAGTATGCTTTTGAAGAAGCTAAATTTCTTCTTTTTAAATTTTCTTTTTTAAATTTATTAGTAATCAAACTAACAATTAAAATTAAAATTGCTAAAAAAGAATAATTTAAATAACTAAATTTTGAAGATAATACATTTACCTCTGCAATCTTTTTTTCTACCGTTTTAATTTCCACTTCATGTTGTAAATCTTCAACTGTATTATTAGCAATATCATTAACACCAAAGCCACTTTCAACATATAATTTTGAAAATTTTAAATATTTTTCAACTAATAGTTTAGGATATACAGCCGAAAAAGATCCTTTTAATTCATATGTTTCTAATTTTGGTTTGTTTGAATTAATAAAACTAAAAGCATATCCTCTCGGAATAATTAGCACATAGTCTAATTTGCGATAAAAAATTGCATCTTTGATAGCAGATAAATCATTATCAATATTTTTAACATTAGCTTTTTTACCTAAGTATTGTATGAAAGTGTCTGTAAAAATAGATTTACCATCATTATTGATAATACCTATTGTTGGCTTTGCCAAATTAGCATATATATTTGCTTCATTAGAATTAGAAGTAACTGACATGAGAATAGAGATAGCTAAAAATATTACAACATATAGAATTATTGTAAATAGATAACTCTTAGCAATTTTAAAATAATTTTTAAATACTGTCATATCTTTTCCTCCTTAATGAGTTTATTGATAGAAGTAATAAGATAAAAGCAAAAGACAATAATAGGAAAATATTTAAATAAACTCTAGTCGGTTCTGAATAATAATAAATAGCATATAAAGAATCTGTTATTAAATTAACTGGATTTATAGCAGCTAGAAAAGGTAATTTGTCAGCAACAATGTATTTCATATCAATAAACATCATTCCAGCTAGAAAACTACAAACCATTGTATAGGAAATTATAATTCCCGTTTTTTTCTCAATACTAGTTTTAAATAATGTTGAAACAAAAATTCCTAGCATCGAACTAACAACAGTTCCTACAAAACAAACCAATACTATTAAATCTATCTTATTACCAAAATTAATTTTTAAAATAAAAATTAAATATGCCAACAAAATTAATATAATTAAAAATTGAATAATAAAACTAGCTAATAATGAACTCAAAATCATTATATACTTGGGTGTCGAAGAAACAGCTATTCTTGCTCCTTTAGCTCCACTATCAGCTTCTAATCGATTAATAGCAAACATGCTAAATGTAGCTGAGTATAAACAAGCCATTCCTATCAAAGAATAAAAATATATAACTGTATAATCTGTGTTTTTGCTACTTTCATTTTTAAAAAAATCTGTTTCAGCTGAAAATTTAATTGCTAATTCTTCTACATTTAAAAAAGGGCGATAACTAAGAATATTTGTGAATATACTATTGGTTTGATAATAATTATCAATTATACCTTTTAAAATATTAACATTAATATTGTTATCATTAACTATGATTTCAATTTTTTCTTGATAATCAAGGTATGCTATTACTTTATTGCTATTTAATTTTTCTAAGGCTTTTTCTTTGGTTACAACTTCATAATTGAAAAGTTTATTTTTACCTGTTGACAGCTGACCAATCAAAGTCTGAAAATTTTTATCATTTTTATAGTTATCACTTTCAATGATAGCTATATTGAAGCTCTTAAATTTTTCTTGAGATGTTAAATTAGAAAAAGCTAAGTTAAAAAAAGTCGCCAAAATAATCGGAAAAAAAACAACCCAAAAAAGCGCTTCTTTTTTTCGCAACATTATTTTAAATTGATTGACAAAAACATGCCAAAACATAAAATCACCTAATCCCTTAGTTCTTTTCCTGTCATCTCTAAAAATACATCATTTAAAGTAGGTCTTTCAGAAAAAAATCTTTCATATTTAATATTTTCTGTTTTTAATAAATCTATTAAAGTATCTAAATTATGATTACCATTTTTAAATACAATATTTATAATATTATCTTTCTTTTCAATATCTGTAATGTTCTTTAATTTAGTAATTTTAAGATATTGCTCGGCAGTAATATCTGTAACTTCAACCATTACTTTTTCACCAATTTGAATTTTTTCTTTTAATTCATCTTTTGAACCGTTTGCAATTTCTTTTCCTTTATCAATTATAATAATATGATTACATAACTGTTCTACTTCTTCCATATAGTGAGTTGTATACAATATAGTAGCTCCGTTTTTACTTAATTCTTTGATTCCTTCTATGATCTTATTTCTACTTTGAGGATCTACTCCTACTGTTGGCTCATCAAAAAATATCAAGCTAGGTTTGTGAGCAATTCCACAGGCAATATTTAATCTTCTCAATAAACCACCACTTAATTGTTTAGGTCGAAATTTTATAAATTCCTCTAACCCAACAAATTTTATAGCTTCATCTACATATTGTTTTCTTAATTTATGATTGGAAATATATAGTCCACAAAAGTAGTCAACATTTTCTAAAACTGTTAATTCATTAAAAACTGCTACATCTTGAAACACAACACCTATTTTTGATTTTATATCATAAGCTTCTGGGCTCATATCTTTATCAAAAATTTTTATGGTTCCTTCATCATAAGTTATTAAAGATAACAAACAATTAATGCAAGTGGTTTTACCACTACCATTTGGACCCAATAATCCTAAAATTTCGCCTTCTTTAATTTCTAAATTAAAATTATCTAAAGCTACTACTTTTTTATATTTTTTAACTAAATCTTTTATTTCAACTACAACTGACTTTTTTACAAGCTTTTTCTTTGTCTCTTTAACAATTTTTGGAGACACTTTCTTTTTTGTAATACTTTTAGATTTAGTAATTACTTTCTTTTTTGTTTCTTGTTTCATAATACATACTCCTCTATTAAAAATTTAATAATGGTGACTCGTATGGGATTTGAACCCATGAATATCGCCTTGAGAGGGCGACGTGTTAACCATTTCACCAACGAGCCAAAAAGAAAAATTATTTGATAAATTTTTCTAGTCTTTCTCTTACTCTTTTTTCTCCTAATAATTTCATAATTTGATAAAGATTTGGAGTTTGATTTTTAGTTGTTAAAGCTACCCTAATAACAGCGGCAATATCAGCGACAGATCCTTTATATTGCTCAGGATTTAATTTGTATTCTTTTGTATCAGCATAACCCTTAGATACAGCTAATGCTTTTATATTTTCAAACCAAGCTGTTTCATCTTGATCATTTATATAATATTTTTCTAAATATAATTTTAATATTTCACTTATTTCGTCACTATTATTTACTTTATCAAAAGTATATTTTAAATTACCAATAAAATATTCATCAAACATATACCAAACTTCTTCTTTGATAGTACTGTACATAGCATAATCTTTTCGTGGTTTCTTTTGTTCTCTTTCAATATTAAAAATTTTTTGAGCATAATCTGGATTGTTTATTAAAATGTTATAAAACTCAATATCAAATTCTTTAGTATATGTTAATACTTCTTGATATACTTTTTCTTTTGTTAAATGAGAAATATAATTTTTAGAAATGTTTAACAATTTTTCAAAATCAAATAAAGATCCACTGGGACTCACTTTCTTAAAATCAAAAACAAAATCATTTATTCCTTTATCAGGATTTTGTTCTAACCACATTTCAAAATTGGAATTGGCTACTGTCATTACATATAATTTTACTGCTTCTTTGGGAATACCTTTTTCATGATAATAGCTTACAGCAGCTTCAGGATCTTTTCTTTTACTTAATTTGCGACGAGTTCCTGTTTCATCAATTTTCATTAACGGTGAAAAATGAGCATATTTTGGAAATGAAAATTTTAGTAATTGAAACAATTGTAAATGAATTGGTAAAGATGAAATCCATTCATCTCCTCTAATAACATGAGTTGTTCTCATTAAATGGTCGTCTACTGCATGAGCAAAATGATATGTTGGTAACCCGTCATTTTTTATGATAACAATATCTAGATCGTTTTCTGGAAATTCAATTTCACCTTTGATTAAATCATTAACCTTTATTTTTTTATCAAAATCACCAGGTGATTTCAATCTTAAAATATATGGTGCTCCTGCTTTAATTCTTTCGGTAGCTTCTTCAATTGATATTTTTCTACAAACTGCATACTTACCATAATAACCTAAACGAGCTTTGGTTTTTTCTTGATATTTTCTTTGGTTTTCTAAATCCTCTTCTGAACAAAAACAAGGATATGCTAATCCTTCAGCCACTAAATATTTAGCATAAGTCTCGTAAATCTCTTTTCTTTGACTTTGCAAATATGGGCCATAAGCTCCTTGAGATTCGGTTTCATTGATCATTCCTTCATCAAAATTAATTTGATAATTTTTTAAATCACGAATAATTTCAGTAATACCGTTTTCAACACTTCTTTTTTGATCTGTATCTTCAATCCTTAAATAAAAAATACCTTTAGTTTGTTCAGCCACTTTTTTGTTTATTAAAGAACTATATAATGTCCCAAAATGAACTACTCCAGTTGGAGAGGGAGCAAATCTAGTGACAAATTTACCAGGTTCCATATTTCTTAGTGGGTATTTATTTTCATAAAATTCAATATCATTTTTTATATATGGAAATAATACATCTGCAAATTCTTTATTTGTCATTGAAAACACTTCACTTTCTAAAAGTTATTATAACAAAAAAAAAAGAATCTAACTACAAAAAGGTTAAATCTTTTTTTTAATAGGTGTTATTTCGTAAGAACCCAAGTTTGTTATTTTTCTAGATAAATAGTCAGCTTCATAATCTTCTATCTTTCTTCCTGAAAGACCATGACCACAAAATTTAGTTATTGTTTCAGGAATACAAATGTTTTGATTTTCAAAAAATGCACTGGCATTAAATGATGAAAATAAAGTTACGGGAATATAGAATTCGTCATAATGTTTATATAGTTCATTGTTTTCATCTTGTCTAATTCCAACAAAAGAAAATGGTAATCTTTTATTATCAGTATTAACAATAGCTATAAAATCAGTTGCTTTTTCTGAAATACGTTCTTCAATTGTTCCACTTTTTAAATAATTTTTATTTAACATGATACGACTAAAAGTTTGTTCTTCAAGATTTAATAGTCTTTTAAATATTTCACACTTTATTCTAATTCGATAATAATGAAAGAAATTTTTACCGTTTTCTTCATTAAAATCAACTACCTTTTCTAAATCTTTAAAAATACTTCTCAATATTTCTGTTGGATAAACATTTTTTTGACGTTCAATACCTAATATATGCTTGCGAAAATAATTGCCATATGGCTCACATATTCTTTTTTGATCAATACCTAATAAATGAGGAACATTCTCAGGTAAAATTTTTAATTTTATGTTTTTAATTTCTGAAGAAAAAATATTGTATTCTATAACGTTACCTTGCTCAAGAAATAATTCGTAACAATTTTTTACTTCTTGTAAAATTTCTATTCTTTCCTCACGAGGAATATCATCTTTTCTTGTTAAATATGATGAAGCTTTTTCTACATCTGAAATTAAAAACATAATATCACTTCCTTGAATAATTATACTAACTTTTATAAATGATTTTGTCAATAAAAAAACTATATAATATATAGTTTTATTTATTGCTACTCTTTTTTCTTTCGCTTGAATTTAATACTTTTTTTCTCAAACGAATGTTTTTTGGTGTTATTTCCACTAATTCGTCATTATTTATATAATCCAAACAAATTTCTAGTGACATACTTCTTGGTCTTTTTAATACAACAGTATGATCTTTACTAGAAGTTCTAATATTGGTCAATTGTTTTCCTTTTACTACGTTAACCGCCAAATCGTTTTCACGATTATGCTCACCAACTATCATTCCTGGATAAACATCAACTCCTGGTTCTAAAAACATAACTCCACGATCTTCTAGGGCTCCTAAAGAATAAGCTGTTGTTTTACCGCCTTCCATAGCTACTAAAACTCCTAATTTTCTTTCACCTAAATTTAAACTATGCATTGGACGATATTCTTTAAATGTATGATTAATTATTCCATAACCTTTTGTCATTGTCATAAAATTAGTCATAAAGCCAATTAAGCCTCGAGATGGAATTGTATAAATTAAACGAACTTGATTGTCATATTTATTCATAACTTCCATACTAGCGCCTCTTAAGCCTAAAGTTTCAATGATAGATCCTACATATTCTTCAGGAACATCAATTTGAACTTCTTCATATGGTTCACATTTAACATTATCAATCATTTTAATAATTACTTCAGGTTTAGAAACTTGAATTTCATAACCTTCTCTTCTCATATTTTCAATCAATATAGATAAATGTAATTCTCCTCTTCCAGAAACTATCCAAGAGTCGTTTGCAAAGTTTTCAACTTTTAAACTTACATCTCTTTGTAATTCTTTAATTAAACGTTCTTCTATTTTTCTAGCCGTTACTAAAGTTCCTTCTTTTCCAGCAAAAGGACTCGAATTAGTTGAAAAAGTCATTTGTAAAGTTGGTTCATCAATTCTCAAAGGCTCTAAGGCTTTTTCTTTACCTACATTGCAAATAGTTTCTCCAACAAAAATATCAGGTAACCCAGCTATTGCAACAATATCTCCAGCTTCTGCTTCTTCAATTTCTTGCTTTTTTAAACCAAAATAGCCATATAATTTTTGAACTCTAAATTGTTTTATTGTTCCATCTAATCTAACACATGAAACCATTTCTTTAACTTTTACTTTTCCATTTAAAATTCTTCCTATACCCATTCTACCAACAAAATCATTGTAATCTAATAATGCAGGTTGAAATTGTAATGATTGATTAGGATCAATTTTAGGAGCTGGTATTTCAGATATTATCATTTCATATAGGCATTCAAAAGATGACTTTTGAGTAGCTATATCAACCTCTAAACTAGATGTTCCTGATAATGCTGAAGCATAAACAATTTTAAAATCTAGTTGGTCGTCAGAAGCGCCTAATTCTATAAATAAATCAAGAACTTCATCAACAACTTGTATTAAGCGTGCTGATGGTTTATCTATTTTATTAATAACTACTATCGGTTTTACATTAGCTTCTAAAGCTTTTTTCAAAACAAATCTAGTTTGAGGCATTGTTCCTTCATATGCATCTACTACTAATATAACACCATCAACCATTTTCATAATTCTTTCTACTTCACCACCAAAATCGGCATGACCTGGCGTATCTAAAATGTTGATTTTATAATCTTTATATTTTAAAGAAGTTGGTTTAGCTAAAATAGTTATACCTCTTTCTCTTTCGATATCATTACTATCCATAGATCTTTCAGTTATTTCCTCATTTTCACGAAAAGTACCTGAATTTTTTAATAATTGATCTACTAAAGTGGTTTTTCCATGATCAACATGGGCAATTATTGCGATATTT